>JAAYBK010000314.1 GCA_012718885.1 Ruminococcus sp.
GGTCTTTCAAGAGACCGTGCCGGATTCGAGGTACGTGACGTTCACTACAGCCACTACGGAAGAATGTGTCCTATCGAGACTCCTGAAGGACCTAACATCGGACTTATCTCCTATCTGGCTACTTTTGCAAGAATAAACGAGTACGGCTTCATCGAGGCTCCTTACCGCAAGGTTGACAAGGCTACAGGCATTGTTACCAAGGAAGTTATCTACATGACAGCCGATACCGAAGACAACTACATCGTTGCTCAGGCTAACGAGCCTCTTACTGAAGAGGGCAAGTTCGCAAGACCTCGTGTAAATGCACGTTACCGTGAGCAGATCCTTGAATGCGAGCGTGAAAAGGTTGACTTCATGGATGTATCTCCTAAGATGGTCGTTTCAGTCGCTACTTCAATGATCCCCTTCCTCGAGAACGATGACGCTAACCGTGCCCTCATGGGCTCCAACATGCAGCGTCAGGCTGTTCCGCTCCTCAAGACAGAGCGTCCGTTCGTTGGTACAGGTATGGAATACAAGGCGGCTGTTGACTCAGGCGTATGTATCGTATCTGACTACGACGGTACTATAACATATGTTGACGCAGACAAGATCAACATGATCGGCGACGACGGTATCGAGCACAAGTATGAGCTCATCAAGTTCAAGCGCTCCAACCAGGGTACCTGCGTTAACCAGAGACCTATCGTCGCTGTAGGCGAGAAGGTAAAGAAGGGTCAGGTGCTTGCAGACGGTCCTGCAACAGCTGACGGAGAGATCTCCCTCGGTAAGAACGCCCTCATCGGCTTCATGACCTGGGAAGGTTACAACTACGAGGATGCCGTTCTCCTTAACGAGCGCCTTGTAAGAGAAGACGTTTTCACATCTGTTCATATAGAAGAATACGAGATCGAGTGCCGTGATACAAAGCTCGGACCTGAAGAGATCACAAGAGATATCCCCAACGTTGGTGATGACGCTCTTGCTAATCTGGACGAGAACGGTATCATCCGCATCGGTTCAGAAGTAAACTCCGGCGATATCCTCGTTGGTAAGGTTACTCCTAAGGGCGAGACTGAGCTCACAGCTGAGGAAAGACTTCTCCGTGCTATCTTCGGTGAGAAGGCAAGAGAAGTTCGTGATAATTCACTTAAGGTACCTCATGGTGAATCAGGTGTTATCGTTGACGTTAAGGTATTCACCCGTGACAACTGCGACGAGCTCTCAGCAGGCGTAAATATGCGTGTTATCTGCTACATTGCTCAGAAGCGTAAGATCACTGTCGGCGATAAGATGGCCGGCCGTCACGGTAACAAGGGTGTCGTTTCACGTATTCTCCCTGAGGAGGATATGCCATTCCTTCCGGACGGTACTCCTCTGGATATCGTGCTCAACCCCCTCGGCGTTCCTTCACGTATGAATATCGGACAGGTACTTGAAGTACACCTGGGTATGGCTTGTAAGGCTCTGGGCTGGCACATCATGACTCCTGTATTCGACGGCGCTCACGAAGATGATATCCGTGAATGCTTCAAGATGGCAAATGAACACGCCAAGGAGCACAGGGACGATATGTTCGAGCTCAAGGCTATGGATAAGGTCATCAACCCAAATGCCCTCGAATTCACTGAGGACTGTAAGTTCACTCTTTACGACGGACGTACCGGTGAAAAGTTCGACAACCGTGTTACCGTCGGATATATGTACTACCTCAAGCTCCACCACCTCGTTGACGATAAGATCCACGCTCGTTCCGTTGGTCCTTACGCCCTCGTTACTCAGCAGCCTCTCGGCGGTAAAGCTCAGTTCGGCGGTCAGCGTTTCGGTGAGATGGAAGTATGGGCCCTCGAGGCTTACGGCGCTGCTTATACCCTCCAGGAGATCCTTACTGTCAAGTCTGATGATACTATCGGCCGTGTAAACACTTACGAGGCTATAGTCAAGGGTCAGAACGTTCCTACACCTGGTATCCCTGAGTCATTCAAGGTACTTATCAAGGAAATGCAGTCTCTCTGTCTTGACGTTAAGGTACTCGATATCAATCAGGAGGAGATCGACCTCAAGCAGACCTTCGACGATGATGATCCGATGCCCGCAGCTGATTCCTTCTCAGATGAGGATACAGCCGACAGCACAAGCTACTCCGATGATAATATCGGCGACGTAGGATTCTCATTCGACGAGGAAGGCGATGAAGCTGACGGCGACGACGACTTCAGTTCAGTTGACGGCGACGATGAGTTCAGCTTCGATGACGATGAACTCGACCTCAACGGCGGCGATGATGACGATGAAGACCTCTTCGGCAGCTTCGACCTTGATGATCCCTCTGACGAGGACTAAACTATGATACGGGATCCGGACGAGAGCAGGGCTGAGCCACACTCTCTCCCCGGGTCATATATTCCGCTATAAATTGTAGGAGGTAGCAGTTTGGAATTTACAACTTTTGAATCTATAAAAATCGGTCTGGCATCGCCTGAACAGATCAGAAGCTGGTCATACGGCGTTGTAGAAAGACCTGAAACTATAAATTACAGAACTCAGAAGCCTGAACGTGACGGTCTTTTCTGCGAAAAGATCTTCGGACCAACAAAGGACTGGGAGTGTCACTGCGGTAAGTTCAAGAAGATACGCTTCAAGGGCAAGGTCTGCGACCGCTGCGGCGTTGAAGTTACAAGAGCAAGAGTCCGCCGTGAAAGAATGGGACATATCGAGCTTGCAGCTCCTGTTTCCCATATCTGGTACTTCAAGGGTACTCCCTCACGTATCGGTCAGGTCCTTGAGATCTCTCAGAAGCGCCTGGAGGAGATACTTTACTTCACCAAGTACATCGTTATCGATCCCGGCAACACAGAGCTGATAAAGAAGCAGCTCCTCTCCGAGAAGGAATACCTCTCCTACCGTGAGAAGTACGGCGACGATTTCAAGGCTGAAATGGGCGCCGAGGCTATAAAGAAGCTCCTCAATGAGTACGATCCCGCAAGATACGATACTCACAAGAACCGCCTTGTTGAAATGGGAAAGATCTCCCTGGGCGGCAAGAAGATACAGTGCTTCAACAAGCCTACAGAGTGCGATTGTGAAGAGTGTCAGAAATTTGCTGAGCTCACAGATATAGACTGGAGAAATAACATCGAGATCGTTGCTGACGACCTCAAGGCTGAACTGGTAGGACTTCCTGCCGGACAGAAGAAGGTCAAGCTCCTCAAGAGACTCCAGATAATCGAGGCATTCCGTCTCTCCGGCAACAAGCCTGAGTGGATGGTACTCGATGTAGTGCCGGTAATCCCTCCGGATATCCGTCCTATGATAATGCTGGACGGCGGCCGCTACGCTACTTCAGACCTTAACGACCTCTACAGACGAGTTATCAACAGAAATAACCGTCTCAAGAGAATGCTCGAACTCGACGCTCCTGATATCATCGTCAGAAACGAAAAGAGAATGCTCCAGGAAGCTGTTGACGCTCTTATCGACAACGGCCGTCACGGCAGACCTGTTACAGGTCCTAACAACCGTGCCCTCAAGTCACTCTCTGATATGCTCAAGGGTAAGCAGGGACGTTTCCGTCAGAACCTCCTTGGTAAGCGTGTTGACTACTCAGGACGTTCAGTTATCGTCGTTGGACCTGAGCTGAAAATGTATCAGTGCGGTCTGCCTAAGGAAATGGCTCTTGAGCTCTTCAAGCCCTTCGTACTGAAGAGACTTGTTGACAAGAAAGCTATCGCTAATATCAAATCCGCAAGAAAGCTCATCGACCGTGCAGACAACAAGGTATGGGACGCTCTTGAAGACGTTATCAAGGATCACCCTGTAATGCTCAACCGTGCCCCCACGCTCCACCGTCTCGGTATCCAGGCATTCGAGCCTATCCTCGTTGAGGGCCGTGCTATCAAGCTCCACCCACTCGTATGCTCAGCCTTCAACGCTGACTTCGACGGTGACCAGATGGCTGTACACCTTCCGCTTTCTGCTGAAGCTCAGGCTGAGGCCCGTTTCCTCATGCTTGCTGCAAACAACCTGCTCAAGCCGTCAGACGGTAAGCCTGTTGCCGTTCCTTCACAGGATATGGTACTTGGTTCCTACTACCTGACAATGGATAAGCCCGGCGAGCCCGGTGAGGGCAAGGTATTCCGTGACGTAAACGAGGCTATCATGGCCTACAACGAGCACGATGTATCCCTCCACGCTAATATCAAGGTCAAGATCACCAAGGATATCGGCGACAAGAAGGTATCAAAGATCATCGATGCTACAGTCGGACGTCTTATATTCAACGAGAATATCCCTCAGAACCTTGGCTATGTTGACAGAACCAACTCCGATAAGCAGTTCGACCTTGAAGTTGCTTTCCTCGTTGGCAAGAAGCAGCTCTCTGATATCATCGAGCGCTGCATAAAGATACACGGCACAACAACTACTTCCGAAGTTCTTGACCGTATCAAGGCTCTCGGATACAAATACTCCACAAGAGCCGCTCTTACCGTTGCTGTATGCGACGCTTCCATCCCGCCCCAGAAGAAGACCATCCTTGCTGAGGCCGATGCAGAGGTCGCTGAAATCACAAGCGAGTACGAGTACGGTTATATCTCCGCTCAGGAGAAGTCCAAGAAGATCATTGCTCTCTGGACTGATACAAACGACAGAGTTACTGCCGCTCTGAAGGCAAACTTCGACCGCTACAATCCGATCTGGATGATGGCTGACTCAGGTGCCCGTGGTAGTATCTCCCAGATCAGACAGCTTGCTGGTATGCGTGGACTTATCGCAAACACCTCCGGCGGCGTTATCGAGATCCCGATCAGAGCTAACTACCGTGAAGGTCTTAACATCCTCGAATACTTCATCGCTTCCCGAGGAGCTCGTAAGGGACTTGCCGATACCGCTCTCCGTACAGCCGACTCAGGTTACCTTACCCGTCGTCTCGTTGACGTTTCTCAGGACGTTATCATCCGTGAGGAAGACTGCGGAACCACAGAGGGTATCGAGGTTTACGAGATCAAGAACGGCAACGAGATCGTTGAGCCTTTCGCAGAGCGTCTCATAGGCAGATTCCTTGCTGAGGATCTCAGAGACGAGTCCGGTGAGCTCATCGTTTCACGCAATAAGCTTATAAACGACGCTGATGCTAAGAAGATAATCGATGCAGGCGTTGAGAGAATAAAGATCCGCTCCGTTCTTACCTGTAAGTCAAGAACAGGCGTATGTGCTAAGTGCTACGGCGCTAACCTTGCAAACAATAATATGGTATCAGTCGGTGAAGCCGTTGGTATCATCGCTGCACAGTCTATCGGTGAGCCTGGTACACAGCTTACCATGAGAACCTTCCATACCGGAGGCGTTGCGTCTGCCGATGCCGAGGATATCACACAGGGTCTTCCCCGTGTTGAGGAACTCTTCGAGAGCCGCCGTCCTAAGGGCGCTGCTATCCTTTCACGTATTTCCGGTACTATCCACATCGAGGAAGTAAAGACTACAAGAAATATCATCGTTACCAACAATGAGACAAGCGAGTCCGAGAGCTATATGATCCCGTATAACCTCAAGATCAGAGTTCAGGAAGGCGAGTCCATTGAAAAGGGTACACGTCTTACAGAAGGTAACATCTACCCTGCTGATATCCTCAATATCCTTGGCGCTCAGGCCGTTCGTAACTACATCATCAATGAAGTTCAGAAGGTTTACCGCTTACAGGGTGTTGATATCAACGATAAGCACATCGAGGTCATCGTTCGTCAGATGCTCCGCAAGATCAAGGTCGAGGAGACCGGAAGCAGCTACCTGCTCCCCGGCACACTTGTTGACCGCAAGGAGATCGACGCTATCAACGAGGACATCCAGGCTCGTATCGACGCTGGTGAGATCGACCTCCAGCTCGTTCAGACAAGTCCTGTCCTCCAGGGTATCACAAAGGCTTCATCCAATTCCGACAGCTTCATGTCCGCAGCTTCATTCCAGGAGACTACAAAGGCTCTTACAGATGCTGCTATCAGAGGCAAGAGCGATAAGCTCCTCGGACTTAAGGAGAACGTTATCATCGGTAAGCTCATCCCTGCCGGTACAGGTATGGAGTGCTATCAGAAGGTCGAGGTCGTTAAGAACGAGGCCTATACCGACCATAACGCTTCACCTATCGCAAATCCTATCGTATAATATCAAAGAGCCGGATCCCCTCCGGCTCTTTTTTCATATTCAGTCCCCTTTAAAGGACAATGCTCTTATTGCAGTACAAGTTAGTTATTGAGGGAAACCCTTTTGAAAAAGGGTTCTCCCTCAAACTCCCTTCCTAAAACTTTCAGTTTTAAATTTTCCCCAGATAGGGCGCACGAAAGTAAAAAAGCCCATGTAGTAATACATGGGTGCGCCCTATCTGGGGAAAATTAAGATTAAAAGTCTTTGGAAAGGGGTTCGGGGAAGAACCTTTCCTCAGAAAGTTTTTCCCCGAGTAATTAGCATATACTGCAATAAGAACATTGTCCTTTAAAGGGGGGCATTTATGCATGGCTGGCGGAAGTGACCTGGTTCATGAAATCTTCAAAGGATCCCTCATATCCTGAGCTGCTCATAGCGTAATACCTGAGGATATTCGTTGCATCGCTTCCGTCCACTGAGCCGTCCTTGTTCGTATCAGCACATTCCTGCTGTATACCGGAAAGTGTAGTCTTGAAGCCGCCGGCGATCATACCGAATTCTCTCAGTGCAAGAGTTGCATCATAGCCGTCGACAACTCCGTTGAAGTCGATATCGCCGTCCAGGATGTTTCCTGCCACTCTCTTATAGGTATCTGTAGCGAGCAGCGGATATTTTACGCCGTACTTATATGGTTCCATATTGAGGAAGACCTTAGTGAGAAGTCCGTCATCAGCATGAAGATCTCCTATTTTTTCAAGGATCGTCGTTGCAATAACAAGATGTCCCTTCTGATTCGGGTGGAAATCCATGTTCGCAAAGTCATTCTGCATACTTGTAAGGAGATAGGAATAGCCTGGTGTTTCCTCATTCTGCTTCACACCATCAGGAACGGAAGTGAACTGATAATAAACATCAGCGACCTCTATATCATCCATAGTGTTAAGCTCGTCCCTGAACATATCCATTACCTTCTTGAAATTGGTGCGGAGCATCGAAAGTACGGTCTTCACATTATTATAATTAGAGCTGGAGGAATATGTTGCCTCAACATACTCTGGGTCGAACTGTATCGGCTGATATACCGTCTGAACAATGATCCTTGCATCGGGATTCATAGCTCTGAGCTCTGAAACAGCAGTTTCGATATTTGGCATGATATCTGTCTGGATATAGCCGTTATGCTGATCGGTTTTGCCGATGAGGGCGTTTGTGATGTCCTTTTTCAGCAGATTCTGGAGCTCCATTGCATTGAGGAGACTATCCTGAGCATAATCCATAAGTCCGCCATCGCCCTTGAGATTTACCATAACGAGAAGATCAGTTATACCTGGCTTTTCAGGGATATTATCTGCGGTAAATCCTGGGTTCAGAAGTCCTCTTTCAGCAGAAAATTCAAGTATCTTCTTTGTAGCATATCCCATAAGGTCATTTCCGCCGATAGATACTATGATATAGTCAGAATCAGCAACAGCCTTCTTCTGGTCTGCGTCAAGCGAATCGATCTTTGCAAGGAGTTTTTCGGTAGTATCTCCGGTATGTGCATAGTTCTGAACGTCACAGTCAAGATAATCGCCTATTATCTGGCCGTAATTGTATTCCTTATCTTTATCGAGGCCAAATCCGGCAGCAATGCTGTCGCCGAATATTACAATTCCCCCGTCATTTTTTGCTTCTTCCTCTGCAACAGCAGGCGGAACAGTAAGAGCAGCTGTTCCCATTACAGCTGAAAGGAGAAATGAGATGATTTTTTTCATAGTTTTTCCTCCGTTTTCACGAGTCTGAGTATATGCTGATTATATACCATTTCGGCCTTATTGTCAAGGCGATGTCATATGAAAATTAATGGGAACATGGATTTTTTCGCCGTTTTATCACATTATCAGAGCATAAGTTAAAAAGAAAAAATAATCACCTTTGTTCTTATTTTATGAAATTCTATTGACAATATCATCAAAAAAGGTTATAATAATTATGTTGTATTTATTTGCATAATATTACTATGGCAGTCTATGCAGCTTTGTTTTACATCATTATCCGGAGCGCAGCGTAAATATATATAAGCCGGCTCTGTACATAAATATGATAACTGAAACAAATAACGGATTGGGATGCTCCCTTTCCTCTATGTTTTGCGAGCCGCTCAAGAATGACGGCTCTTCATCAATATATTTGAAATGAATAAAATAATGCGGCATTTACCGCCTTTTAGTAATAAGGTTTGATAGTACAAGCTTAATTATATTTTTACAAAAGGAGGTAATGCACTGTATGGATCCTATCATCGCTATTGTCCTTATAGTTGCCGCTTTAGCTGTAGGTATAGGCGTTGGCTACGCTGTGTTCTATAAAAAGGGTGTTGAAGCCGGCGTGGAAAAGCGTAAGCAGCAGGCCGAAACTATCCTCGGTTCAGCTGAACAGCAGGCTGAGCGTATCATAGAAGACGCTGAAAAGGATGCCGATAATAAGAAGAAAAGCGCTCTTATTGAAGCTAAGGACGAAATTCATAAGCTCCGCAGTGAAGCGGATAAGGAAATCAAGGATCGCAGAGCAGAGCTGTCACGTCAGGAAAGACGTATGCAGCAGAAGGAAGAGAATCTCGATAAGAAGACCGATAACCTCGAAAAGAAAGAGGAAGTACTCAACCAGAAGATCAAGTCCGCAGATGAAAAGCTCAAGGAAGCGGATACTATAAAGAAGGGTCAGCTGGAAGTCCTCGAAAGGATCTCTGAATTCACTAAAGATCAGGCAAAAGAATACATAATCTCCAAGCTTGAGGATGACCTCGTTCACGAAAAAGCCGTTAAGGTCGCTGCATACGAGCAGCAGATCAAGGACGAATGTCAGGAAAAGGCAAGAAGCTATATCTCCCTCGCTATCGCTAAGGTGGCAGCAGACCAGGTTTCAGAAGCCGCTGTTTCCGTTGTTCCTCTCCCCAATGACGAGATGAAGGGCCGTATCATCGGCCGTGAAGGACGCAATATCCGTACCCTCGAGACCCTCACAGGCGTCGATCTCATTATCGACGATACCCCTGAGGCTATTACTCTCTCCTGCTTCGACCAGATCAGACGTGAGGTCGCAAGGATCGCTCTTGAAAAGCTCATCGCTGATGGACGTATCCACCCGACACGTATAGAGGAAATGGTCGATAAGGCTCGCCGTGAAGTCGAGTACCGTATCAAGCA
>JAAYBK010000315.1 GCA_012718885.1 Ruminococcus sp.
AGTTCCTCCTCAAGATCGTTACAGATCTCACACCTGCTGGTAAGTAATTCTTGAATTACTGAACAAACCAAAAACTAAGGGACGCCTCGGCGTCCCTTTTTATTATCATTATCGGATATAAAACAGTGAAAAAAGACAATAAAAAAGCCGCTCATTTCGAGCGGCTTTATCAATTATAAGCTTGGATCAAACACCGTACTTAGCTGTAGCAACTGGAACGCCAGGGCCCATTGTAGAAGTTACTGTGCAGCTCTTGAGGTAAGTACCCTTAGCTGCAGCAGGCTTAGCCTTAACGATAGCTTCCATAAGAACAGTGAAGTTCTCATCGAGCTTAGCAGCACCGAATGAAGCCTTGCCGATAGGGCAGTGGATGATGTTTGTCTTGTCGAGACGATACTCGATCTTACCAGCCTTAGCCTCTGTTACAGCCTTTGCAACATCGGGAGTAACTGTACCAGCCTTCGGGTTTGGCATAAGACCACGAGGTCCGAGAACCTTACCGAGACGACCAACAACGCCCATCATGTCAGGTGAAGCAACAACAACGTCGAAGTCCATCCAATTTTCCTTCATGATCTTATCGACCATGTCCATACCGCCAACGAAGTCAGCGCCAGCAGCCTGAGCTGCCTCATACTTATCTTCCTTGCAGAATACGAGAACTCTTACGTTCTTACCAGTACCGTTAGGGAGAACAACAGCGCCTCTAACCTGCTGGTCAGCGTGTCTTGAGTCAACGCCGAGACGGATGTGAGCTTCAACTGTTTCATCGAACTTAGCCTTTGCGTTCTTGCAGACTAAATCAAGAGCCTCTGCAGACTCATACTGCTTTGCATAATCAACAGCCTTTGCGCTGTCAACATATTTCTTGCCGTGTTTCATTATATTTCCTCCTATTTAAGTGGTAATATCGGGATTATTATTTACCCGATTAGCGGAATTTTCCTCCCACCAATAGAACTCTGAACGGGATCTCTCCCATATCATCATTCAATCAATTAAAATTAGTCAACAACTACAACGCCCATAGAACGAGCTGTTCCGGCGATCATGCTCATAGCTGCTTCGAGAGAGCCAGCATTGAGATCGGGCATCTTAGTCTCAGCGATCTTCTGGATCTGCTCCTTAGTGATGTTAGCGACCTTAGTCTTGTTAGGAACTCCTGAACCGCTGTTGATGTTGCAGGCCTTCTTGATGAGAACTGCTGCGGGTGGAGTCTTAGTGATGAAAGAGAATGAACGGTCAGCGTAAACTGTGATAACAACAGGGATTATCATACCGATATCGTTCTTTGTTCTCTCGTTGAATTCCTTTGTGAATGCCATGATATTAACGCCGTGCTGACCGAGTGCCGGACCAACAGGCGGTGCAGGAGTAGCCTTTCCTGCTGCGATCTGAAGCTTAATGTAGCCAACTACTTTCTGTGCCATGTATTCGCACCTCCATAAATGTGGTAAATGGCGAGGCAAGAATTATTTTACCTCTCCCACTGAAGTCTCTCGGACTTCTTTTGACCTTTGTTTCTGATCCCGGGGATCAGTCCTCCACCAGAATTACCTGAGATATAGGCAGTGTAGTGGGGGTTTCACGACCGAACATTGAAACGAGAACGTCAACAGTGCGGTCATCGAGATTGATGTTCTGAACAACGCCTATGAAGCCGTCCATAGCAGTACCTGATACCTGAACACGGTCGCCCACCTTGAAGTTTACTTCTATAGAAGAAACATCGATACCGAAGAGCTGTTTTACCTCAGCCTCGGAGAGGGGAGTCGGTTCTGACGCAGGGCCTACGAATCCGGTGCAGCCTCTGGTATTTCTTACGACATACCATGAGTCGTCAGTAACGATCATTTTGACCAGAACGTAACCCGGATAGGTCTTACGCTCGATCTCTTTTGTTTTTCCGTCAGTGATCTCAGTCACTGTTTCGGTAGGAACTCTAACTTCCTGGATAAGATCATGAAGCTTACGGTTTTCAACAACCTTTTCAATATTCTGTGCCACCTTATTTTCGTAGCCTGAATATGTGTGGATAACATACCACTTAGCTGTTTCTGACATAATGATCCTCCTTAGATTTCCTTGTCTGTATTAGCGATAGATCAGTCCCATGATCTTTAAGAAGCCGGTGTCAAGCAGACCAACGAGGACAGCTGAAGCAGCGATAACGCTTACAACGACTGAAGTGTTGTTGATGACAGTCTTCTTTGAAGGCCAGACTACCTTCTTGAATTCGATCCTGAGGTCCTTGAACCATTTCTTGAGCTTGCTCTGCTCTTTTTTCTCGGACTTCTTTTCCGAAGTATTCTTAGCCATAGAAATACTCCCTTCGATTACTTTGTTTCCTTGTGAAGAGTATGCTTACGGCAGAACTTACAATGCTTCATCATTTCGATTCTGTCGGGGTCATTCTTCTTGTTCTTCTTGGAAACATAGTTGCGCTGTTTGCACTCTGTGCAAGCTAAAGTAACCTTTACTCTCATATCGGCACCTCCTGAATTAGTACTTCCTCCGGTGAACGGAGGTAGGTTGTTTGCCTCCCTCGGTACGGGACAAAAAAATAAACCCCCAACGAGGTACTAATATTATATCATACAATTTACTGCTTGTTAAGGGCTTTTTGCTTATTTTTCGGGATAAATATGAATTTTTCGGAGGCAGCGGCAGGAAATGTGATGCCGATTTCACAAACTGATCACAAAACTATCACCTAAAATGTGTAATATAGGCTTATGAAAATTTAGGAGGCTATTTATAATGTATAATAGATCACTGAGATATATGGCTGCTTCGGCGGCACTGATACTTGGAACCTCGGTATTCACGGGCTGCTCATCAGGTTCCGGGAGCCCATCCGGAAGGCTTTACAACGCCGCAGTTGAGATGACAAATGAATCCGGCGAGACAGTTGCAAAGCTTGACTATACTGTAATAATAAACGGGGAGGAGATGATCTTCCCAGTCGACCTTGATCAGCTCAAAGCAAGCGGATGGACACCGGAGAATGCGGATGAGGTCAGCGGCTTTTACACCAAGGATGGAGTGCGGATACTGCTGAGAAACTGTCAGAAGAGCGATGACAAATACAAGGTAAATGGTATCTCGGTACGCAGCCGCAACAATGATGGAGTACAGTTCACAGCTTCAACTTCAAAGGGCGTAGAGATCAATGTTTCCACAAAGGAAGACGTTGTGAATATCTACGGCGAACCGGACAAGGAGTGGGATTACGGTGAGTATTTCTATTACGAGTTCGGCCCCGAACAGGCTTCTGATCGAGACCTGGACAGAAATGCAGTTGGATTTGAATTTAATGATAACGGTGTTGTAAACTCGATCTTTGTAATGCGCTGATATTCTGAACTTAAAGTTATAATAAA
>JAAYBK010000316.1 GCA_012718885.1 Ruminococcus sp.
CAGACCTTATGACTATCCGTGAGTTCAAGGGCAGCCTTGACGGACTCAAGATGTGCTTTATCGGCGACGGAAACAATATGGCAAATTCACTTATCGTAGGCGGCCTCAAGGTAGGCATGAGCGTATCTATTGCTTGTCCTGACGACTATCAGCCGCCGAAGGAGATACTCGATTTCGCCAAGGAGTACGGCGATAAGTTCCAGATGACAAACTCCCCCAAGGAAGCTGCAAAGGGTGCAGACGTTCTTATCACAGACGTTTGGGCTTCAATGGGCCAGGAGGGCGAAGCTGAAAAGCGTAGGAATGCATTTGCCGGCTATCAGATAAATGATGAGCTTATGGCACTTGCTAACGATGAGGCAATGGTGCTTCACTGCCTCCCTGCACACCGTGAGGAGGAGATTACGGAGAAGGTATTTGAGGCTCATGCAAATGAGATCTTCGAGGAGGCAGAGAACCGTCTCCACGCTCAGAAGGCCGTAATGGTCAAGCTCATGGCAAACTGATAAGGGTGATTCAGTTTTTTGATATTATGATGGAGTATACATAAGTAGTCTGAATTAATCGGGAGCGGCCAGTGGGGACTGGCCGCTCTTTTCAGAAAAAATGATATAGGGGTAATAAAAATGAAAAAGATAATTATAAATCATCATCCGATAAACTATATGATGCTGGCGTTTTTTGGTATATTCCTTATTGCGCCGTTAAGTATGCTCATTATGATGGTGTGCTATGAGAAAGGCATTGATGTGGGCGCAACCGTGTTGATAATGCTTATCCCGGTAGTGATATATGCAGTTATATTTAGTCTGCTTAACGCCGCAAAAGCTGTTGTAGAGTGGGATGATAAGAATATAAGCGTAACATATCTGAAAAGGAAAAAAATATCAGATCCAGCGATATAAAGCAGATAAGCTATACCGTTTATAAAGAAGAGCATGGCAGAGGTATAAGTGAGCAGCGGATAGAGCTTACATTTCTTTTGCCCGATGATGAGGAATTCTGTCTTAGCGACAAGATAGATACCGATGATATAGGAAGTCTGATATCCGGCGAGGCAGATTTTCCTTTGATGAGCCTATATAACCATATCGCAGCAAAGTGGCCTGAAAAATGTATCGGCTATCAGAAATCGGAGGATAGATGAAACCATGAAAGAGGTAAAAATACTCTTCAAGCCTGAGGAGATATACATATTAAGGATATTGTTCACTATAACAGGTGCATTTGCGTTGCTTCTGCCGGCGTATGTGATGAGTTTCAAGTTATGGGGATACTATGCAGCGGTATTTCTTGCAGTATTCGTATTCCTGATATTTTACGGCGGATTCAAGAAAACGACAGTACGGTATGACGACAGCAGGATATGCTGGAAATGGTTCTGGAAGAATTACAATATCGATATGAACAGGGTCAAGAGTTTCAGCCATGTCATGAAGCGCTATCAAAAGAAGAATCACACTGAATACTGGGCGGAGCTCAGATTCAATATGAGTTATGGCGAAGGAGCGCTGAAGTATATCTGCCTGAGAGCAGAACCGGAGAGTATATCCGGCGGAATAAATGACAGGAATATCGAGGACACGGTCATAATAGAAATATACGAGCATTTTGCAAGGCTCTATCCTGAAAAGGCAAAGGGCGAGATCAAGTATGATAAACATTGTATGTAAAAGGCAGTAATTTCGCGCTTTTAATTGACAGATACCGGTAAAAATGCTATAATAAGCCTGTAAGCAGATAATGTTTACAAAAAATCAAATGGGGTGGATAATATGGCGGAACAGATCGCAATGGCGAAACTGATTATTGCGGCAATCTACATACTTGTTGCCGTAGTTTTCGGTATTATCAGCAAAAAGATCAACGAGAGCAAGGGTTACTATGGAGGCTTCTGGTGGGGATTTTTTCTTGGCTGGGTAGGTCTCATTGTCGTTGCATTGAAGGATGACAACAGACGTTCTTATCGTTATGAAAGCGAATCTGAAAGAAGCAGCTACGATTCGGCGCTCAGTTCATATGCTTCGGAGAAGTCGGCGCGCGTTCAACTTAATATGAACAACGGAAGCTGGCGATGCAGAGCCTGTGGCAGAGTGAACGCAAGCTATGTGACATCCTGCCTCTGCGGTCTCAATCAGAAGGAAAATGAGAAGCCCAGGGAGGAAAATTGGAAATGTCTGGTGTGCGGCAGAGAAAATTCAAAGCTGCACAAGACCTGCGTCTGTGGAGCTACCAAGGCTGGAAAGCTGCCAAAGGAAGCAGAAAGAGCAGCTGCTCCGGTTCAGATATCAGCGGCAGATGAGATAGCGAAGTTCAAGCAGCTTCTCGATTCCGGTGCAATAACCGAGGAGGAGTACGAAGCAAAGAAAAAACAGCTTCTTAAATTATAATGTCAAGGGAGACCAAAAGGTCTCCCGTTTTTATTGACAAATTTCAGGAAAAATGCTATCATAGGCGTATCGAGGTGATAAAATGAAAGATATAATATGGGGAATAATAGGCCTCATAATAGCAGCAGTCGGTGCGCTATACATGATGAAGCAGCTCCGTCTGAAGAAGCATGGCCGGGTCATACTGGCAGAGGTAGTGAAGGTGACGGAGAAGAAAAAGAACACCTATGTACACACTCTGCGCTTTGAGCTGGACGGAAAAACGCTCGAAGAGGATGACCGGACAGGCTACAGCCAGCCCTTTAAAGAGGGAGAGACCAAGCTTATAGTCCTTGACCCGGAAAAGCCGGAGGTTTTCGAGTTTGAAGAAGACGTAAAAAGGAACATAACAATGGCAGCAGCTCTTGTTGCAGTGGCACTTGTGTTCTCGATAAGGTGGCTGGTAATGGGACTGAAATGAGTGGTGGCAAAATAGACAAAAAAGGCAGAATATTGTGACGATTCTTTTAGTTGACAAATGGTGGAAGCCATGCTATAATATAAAAGTCGCTTGACGAGGTAAACGAAAAGTTGAAACGACAACGACAAACAGCATCTTGAAAACCAAACAATGCAAGAAAGTATAACGACCCTTGAGATTCCTTTGCAGAGATGCAAAGAAGGTCAAGTAGAAGACTTTAAAACGCAGTAATAACGCAAGCGTTATTGAACA
>JAAYBK010000026.1 GCA_012718885.1 Ruminococcus sp.
CAGGATTTGAGGACAATTATTTCTATGCTGACGGAAAATATTATGATACAAGTAAGGTCATTGAGTCGCTTTCAGCAGATGCAGACGTAAATGACTGTGCCGGTGTAAATGAAGATATATACATAGTAAGCGGAAACGGAAAAGATGCACAGTATTTCCTTGACCGCATACATGAACTTGGTATTCCTGTAAACTGCAATTTGATTGATCGTATCCCCCGTGAGAACGGAACAGTAATAAAAGACGAATTAGAGAAGATACTGAAAAATTCCAATGTGAGCAAAGCTGTTTCTATAAACGAAGAGCTATATAACGGAATATGCGAAGTGTGGAAGAGCGTACTCAATACTGAAAGTGTAGAACCTTATGAGGACTTCTTTGAATCCGGCGGAAATTCTATTCTTGTATCCAAGCTTATGTTTGAGATGCTCAAGAAGTTCAGCATCACTATCCCTTTCCACTATATCCTTGAAAACAGTAACGTTATGGGACTTTATAATTTCATCGTTAATAACGGAAAGGTCAGTGAGGAACAGGAACAGGCTAAGCTTGAAAAGCTCAGAAAAGAAATGGAAAGCTGTCTTGATCTTGACTTTTCTGTAAAGGAGCGTATTGCTCAGTGCAGCGGAAAGGGCGATACAAAAAATCTTCTTCTCACCGGAGCCACCGGTTTCCTTGGAATATTCATATTGAAGTTCTGCAAATATGATTTTGAGTTCAGAGTAAATGAAGTTGCCTTCCTGAAGGACGGCGGTGTAAAGGATACTATTGATAAAGTGCTTGAGATATGGAAGGATACTCTGAAAATAAATGATATCGATATCAATGCAAATATATTCGATATTGGCGGAAATTCTATAACAATCTACCTGCTTGCAGATAAAATGACAAAGGAACTGGGAGAAACCATAAATGCTGTTGATATTATGACATATCCGAATGTAAAGGAATTTGCTTCATTCCTCTATCTCAGAAGAAGCGGCAGCAGTAAAGAAGAAGTAAATGCCGAGGGCAGCGAACGTGCTGAAAAGATTAAGAATGCGCGCCGCCGCTCAAAAACAGGAAGGAGGGCGTGAAACTTTGAATCTGTATGAAAAGGTAAAGACACTTGCAGGTGCTGAATATCGCAAATTTGCAGATGTTGTACGTTCTGACGGCCAAAGATACGGAATATATCCGCTCGGTAATAATCAAAAAGGAATATGGAGCGTTACAAGAATAGATGCCCAGAAAGAAAATCCATATTATAACCCGATCTTCAAGATCGTATTTGACGGCGGCGATCCTGAGAAAATAAAGGGATCTGCTGAAGATCTTTGGAACAGTCAGGATATTTTCAGGTTCAGATATTTCGAGTTGGACGGTGAGCCGTATCAGTACCTTGACAGAGATGCCGTTTTTGATATCGAATATATCGAATCAGCCGATGAAGCTGAGACTCAGGAAAGAGAAAAAGAATTTTGTCTAAGAAATTTTGATCTGTTCAATGAGTATCCCATACGTTTCAGGCTTGTGAAAGCTCATGATAATAAATACCTACTCTACGTATCGGTACATCATATTATCAGCGACGGCTGGTCTGACGGACTTATATGCAAGAATCTGATAGATGCATATAAGGGAAAAGAGCTTAATGCCGGTAAATACCAATATGCAAGATATGTCTTAAATGAAAAAAGTGACAGAATGAAAGAAAAGCGCAAGGAGAATATGGCTTACTGGAAAGAGAGATTAGCTGCTAATGACGGATTTGCTGATCTTCCGACTTCCTACGGAAGAGAAAATGACCGTGAAAGCCGTTCTTCGGTCATCACTATTTCAATGAAAAAAGAGCTTGCCGATAAGATAAAGCAGGTCACAGCGGCTATATCAAGCAATCTCCATGCCGTCATGCTTTCAGGCTTTGCTTATACCATCGGACGTTATGCAAATAAGGATAATATCAATTTTGGTACCACACTTGCTAACAGAGATGATATAAACTATCTTGGCACAGTGGGAGATTTTGCATCTGTTATCATCCTGCCTGTCGATACCCATATCAAAGGAACTGTCAAGGAATATATCGATCATGTAAAAAGCACTCTTTTCAAGGGCATGGATCATTCCTCGGTAGTTCTGAGCGAATTGATAGGCAATACTGATTTTCAGCGTATAGACGGCGTAAATCCTCTGTATCAGATGATATTCTCAGTCCATAGCAAAAAAATGCTCAGCGGTATGGGTGAAGGTGCAGAGATAGTATCTGACGGTGCGAAAATATCTCTTGAAAATATCGAACGGGGAAATAATAACGATTTCACTCTTGATCTTGCTGTTATAGCTCTTGACAAGGATGAAGACGGTATAGATATCCAGGCTGAGTTTTCGGAGAAGTATTTTACCGAAAACAGAGTGCGATGCATTATCGATACTTATTTTTCTGTTCTTGAAAATATGCTCAGTGATATTGACAAAAACTGCGATGAGATAGGATTATGCAGTGAAAAAAATGATCGTGAGACAGATAATGATTATTCTCCGATAAAGCTTTTTGAAGAAGCTGCTGTTGATGAAAATACCATTTCAGTTATCAGTGCAGGAGATAATCATATATGTCTGCTTGACGAAAAAATGAGGTCAGTTCCGGACTGCTTTACCGGTAAATTATTCTTTAAGGACAGCGATAAATGGTTCAGCACAGGTCAGTCCGCAATGATAGATGAATACGGGAAGCTGAAGATCGATAATTCTGCATCAAGGCTCATACAGTCAGGAGAAAAGATCATCGATACAGAAGAACTTGCCGAAAAATTATCAGAAAAATACAATATAACGGCAGTGAAGATAGGATCAACTGAAAATAATGGCATACTTGCCGTTTATTACACCGGCTCTCTCAGCAGCGAAAAACGCTGGGAGCTCTATGATGAGTATGGAATAGATATTGCTTATGGTGTGAAAGATACAGAAGCTTATGATCTGAGAAGCCGTATAGCTGTAAAGAATCTGGCTGAGGACATTACGCTTATGAATGATACTCTCGGAGACGGATACAGTATCATATATGATGATCAGGAGGGAGCTGCACTTCTTATAAGATCAGGAAATAATAAAATGCCTGCCGCAGAAGTAATGGACAGTTTGTCCGCTTTATTCAGGACCTCAGATCTTAAGACAGGCTATTGCAGCGGTTCAGAGATTGAATGGTATAACAGGGCAAAGCTTACCGAAACACAGCAGAAGGTCTATAATATATGGAAGGACATTCTGGGCGAAAAGGCTTCATTTGGTATCCATGACAAATTTTTTGAGGTAGGCGGAAATTCTATAACAGTATTAAAAATGCTTTTGAAGCTTAACAGCGAATTTTCTATAGAATTTAATATCGGAGAGCTTTTTGACCGTGCAACAGTATACAAGATATCAGAATATATCGACAGTACGACAGCTGATGAAGGATCGGATGAGATAGAAAATATCAGCTTTTGAATATTGCTTCCTGAGAGCTGTTGTTTAAAGAAAGGTAAAGAATAATATGAAAAATACGGATATTGCTATTATCGGACTTAGCGGAAGGCTTCCGGGAATAAGCGATCTTAGTGAGTTGAATGACATTTTCGTAAATAAGGTCGATTGTGTCGTACCATTCAAGGATGAAAGGAGAGATCTTCTCAAGCTTGATAAAGACATAAAATATTTTGATGCAGCTTATATTGACGGTGTACAGTATTTTGACTACAATTTCTTCAATATATCCCGTCAGGAAGCAAAAAATATGGATCCCCAGCAGAAAATGATACTTGAGCTTGCTTATTCTGCCATAGAAGACGGCGGTTATTCACCGGATGATCTCAGGGGAACAAATACATCCGTAATGATAGGTGTACATAACAGCCATATGTATGATGATCATATAACAGATAATACAGGAATAGCTTTCCTTGGAAGCTTCCTTGATGCACTTGCCGGAAGAATATCGTATACTCTTGATCTTGAAGGTGAAGCTGCTGTTGTTGAAACAGCTTGCTCTTCTTCACTGTATGCGATCTATGATTCCTGCGTCAAGCTTAATGCAGGTGAAGCAGATATGGCACTTGCAGGCGGTATCACACTTGAATTCAGGGCCCGCCCATGGAATTACGCACAGATAGATAATCTTCAGCTTATATCTCCAAGCGCAAGATGCAATACCTTTGATGAGTGTGCTGACGGTATAAATCTGGGAGAGGGTGCCGGAGTATTATTCCTGAAAAGATATGATGATGCGGTAAGAGATAAAGATCCTATTTATGCAGTTATAAAAAGTGCTGCGGCTAATCAGGACGGTGGACGTTCCAATAGCCTGACTGCTCCGAGTTCAAAGGCTCAGGCAGATGTTATAAGAAAGGCAATAAAGAAGTCCGGCATAAATGCCGAGGAGATCGGCTATATCGAAGCTCATGGAACAGGTACAAAGATAGGCGATCCTATCGAGATACAGGGACTTACCGAAGCTTTCTCAAGCTTTACCGATAAGAAACAGTTCTGTCCTATCGGAAGCCTCAAGTCGAATTTTTCACATCTGGGATCAGCAGCCGGAGTCGTAAGCGTGATAAAGGGGATTACCTCTTTTGAAAATAACAAAAAGTATCCGCTTTGTCGTCTAAACAAAGTGAATCCGCTTATTGATTTCAGGAATTCTCCTGTTTATCCGATCACTGAAACGGAAAGCTGGATCACGGATAAAAACAGATATATCGGTATAAGTGCTTTCGGAGCAAGCGGTACTAATGTTCATGTCATTCTCGGAGATCATAAAGAACAATATTATGGGAAGAAGACAGAGCCGGAATATCTCATCACTGTAAGCGGTGACAGAGAAGAAGCTGTTGGTGAATACTGTGCTAATCTGCTTGATGATGTGGGAAGATTCCCACTTGGTGATATAGCTTATACACTTAATAAGGGACGCAAGGACTTTAAATTCAGGACTTCATTCTGCGTAAAAAATGATGAGGAAATGAGAGAAAAGCTTAAAGGTGACATAAAAGTATCAGAAGCAGAAGAACACAAAGTGATATTCCTCTTTTCCGGAAACTGTACATTCAGCAATGAAGATGTAGAGTATCTGTCATCTGTTTATCCTGATTTTAAAAAGACATATGAGCAGATAATCGATAAAGCCGGCAATACAGATGAGAATATACGTAATTTTGCTGTATATTCAGGTATCTATAATGCAATTGTTTCAATGGGGATAGCTCCGTACAAAATAGTTTCAGCAGGTATAGGAAAATTTGCAGGCGATTATGTAAGCGGAAAGTTAGAGCTTGAAAAGGCTTTGGAAGCAGTAAGAAAAAACAATGATGCTGAGGTCAACTATGATGCATTCAAAAAGTTTATGGCAGACATATCGGTTAAAAGCAAGTATCCTGTTGCAGTCCTTGAAATGGGCTGCGAAGGCGTTCTTGCTGAATGCATAGAAAACGAGAATGAGTTCAGCGACATCAGAGTCATCTATGCTTTAGACAGCGAAAAAGGATCAATATATAAGGCCTTTTCGGAATTATACTGTATCGGAGTAAATATTGACTGGGATAAATTTTATAAGGCTACTGAATATGCAAGAGTCCATATAAGCACATATCCCTTTGCTAAAACATATTCATGGCCGGATATAAAGGAAAAGAAAAGAGCGGCTGAAGAAGAGAAAAAAACCGCTGCTGCCATGTCAAGAGATGAGGTTGCCGGAATACTACGTGAGGTATGGGCGGAAGAGCTCGATATCGAAGGATTTGATGATGATGACGATCTCTTTGACCTTGGAGCAAATTCAATTGAAGCTATGGATGTGGCTGATGCGGTTGAAGAAAGAACAAACATACATATTGAATTTTCTGATATGTATAAATATACATCTGTATCTTCACTTGCAGATCATATAGTTTCTATCATGAACAGTCAGCCATCAGAAGCAGATGTTGAACCTACAGAAAACAGAGCTCATACGCAGTCTACTGAAATGACCTCATATAACCAGCAAAGAATGCTCTTCTTAGCCGATCAGACATCTGATGCAGCTGTATACAATATGTCTATGCTGCATAAGGTGAACGGAGAATTTGATCCTGAAGTATTTCGCAAGTGCCTCGATGCTATTGTAAAAAGACATGATATTCTGCATACAATATATAGAAAGCAGGGAGATAAGTATTTCCAGGTAGTGCTTGAAGATTACACATTCAGCAATGAATACCTGGAGCTTGACGAAACGAACGATGATAATGTGCTTTCTTACATCCGCAATTACGATCTTAATGTGGATCTGTATTCTGAGATACCTATAAAGAGCCTTATTGTAAAAAGCAAGAGCGGTACTTACTATTGGGCGGTAAATCTGCATCATATCGCAGGCGACGGATATTCCTACGGCGTTTTTGCATCAGAAGTCCTTAAATATTACGATGAATTTATGAAGAACGGGACTTATGTTCCTCAGCCATTAAAGACACAGTATTCTGATTATATTATCCACGAAGAAGAGTTTCTCAGAAGCAAGCAGGCAGATATACAGCGTGAATTCTGGAAAAATGAACTTGAAGGAATAAGCGGCATACTTAAATTTCCGGCAGATAAGCAGAGACCGGACATAGTTACCTACAACGGAGATTATTATGAATTTGAGATAGGAAAAGATCTTTTTGCTAAAGCAGATATTTTCGCAAAGTCTAATAATATAACACTGTTCATGCTTATTGAAAGTGCTTATGCACTTACTCTTGCAAAGTATACCGGTTCAAATGATATATGTGTCGGTATTCCTTTTGCAAACAGGAATTCTGCTGAATTCAAGGAGCTTATCGGCTTCTTTGTAAATACTCTGATAATAAGAAATAAGTTTAATGATGATATGACTGTAAGGGAACTTCTGAACGAGGTCAGAAGCAGATTCCTGAATATCTATATTAATTCAGAAATTCCTTTTGAAGAGATAGTCAATGTTACAAAATTCAAGAGAGACAGGGCATATCTGCCGCTTATACAGTTTATGCTCGCATATCAGAATTTCGGAACAGGAGATATCAGAAATGATGCTTTTTCATTAGAGGTCAGCGAACTTCCGTCATATACTTCAAAATTTGAAATGACAGCGACCCTCATAGAACAAGAGGATAATATTATCGGTACAGTTGAATACAATTCTGATCTGTACTATAAAAAGACCATTGAAACATTCATCAGCAATTATATCAGTATGCTGGAGCAGATCATAGGATCTCCGGATGCGTGCATTGGTTCATTAGGCTTCTCATCGCCTGATGTCCAGACGGATGATTATGATTTCTGATCCAGACAATTCTAATAATAAAGGAAGTATTTTAATATGAGTCATCTTATTGAAGTGAAAAACATAAACAAGTTTTACAATGCCGGTGAGAATAAAGTTCAGGTACTGAATGATATCAGTCTTGATATCGAAGAGGGAAAAATGTATTCTATTGTGGGACCGAGCGGTTCAGGCAAATCCACTTTTCTGAACGTTATAGGCGCACTTGACAGAGCTGACAGCGGCAGCATTATAATAGACGGAAAGGATATCACTAAACTTTCGCAGAAGGAATTGGTGGATTACCGTCAGAAGTATCTCGGGTTTATTTTTCAGTTCTATAATCTCCTCCCCGATCTGACTGTAAGAGAGAATATACAGGTATGTGAAAATCTGACAGATCATCCGCTGAATGTGGATGATCTGTTGAATGAGCTTGATCTGAAAGCACATGAAAACAAATTCCCTTCACAGCTTTCCGGCGGTCAGCAGCAGAGATGCTCAATAGCAAGAGCCCTTGCTAAAAACCCCAGGCTTCTTTTATGCGATGAACCTACAGGAGCACTTGATTATAAAACGTCAAAGGACATTCTCGTTATCCTTGAAAGGATAAATAAGGTCTATGGAACAACTATGCTTATAGTAACGCATAACCTTGCTATTCAGGATATGACGCATTATTCCATAAAGATAAGAGACGGCAGACTCGATAATTTCGTTGAAAACGATAATATCATACCGGCTGAAAGACTGGAGTGGTGATCATGCTGTTTGAGAGAATGAATATACGTGATGCCCGTCACAATCTGCTTAGAAATGTTCTGATGTATCTGGTCATAACACTGGGTATACTCCTTGTAGTCGGTCTGAGCTATTCGGCTGAATCAATCACAGATACAGTTATCAAAGGCACAGAAAAAAATAATCTTGAGGACGGCAATTTTTCAGTTACTCAGGAAGTGGGCAAAGAAAAGCTCAGTGAGCTGAACGCAGCAGGGATCGATATTGAAGAGCAGTACTTTCTTGATCTTGATATAGACGGAGATTCTGTGCTAAGAGTGTATAAAGTCAGAGAATCTATAAATAAAATAGCACTGGATAAGGGCAATGAACCTCAGGATAATAATGAGATCGTTCTTGAAAAGCATTATGCTGAAGAGCACGACCTCAGCAGCGGTTCTGTAATAAAGATCGGAGAAGATGAATATAAAGTTTCTGGTATCGGTTCTGTTCCGGATTATGATAACGTGCTGAAAAATGTTACAGATATGCTTGCAGAACCGGATAATTTCGGATTAGGCTTTGTCAGTGCTGATGCTTTTGACTGCCTTATGCAGTCGGACAAGCTTATAAGCAAGGAATTCAATTATTCATATAAGCTCGGCAGCGAGAATACAGACAAGGAAATAAAGGATTCTCTTGAAAACGAGGGATTATGCAGCTTTATAACTGCATCGGGCAATCCAAGAATAAAAGCAAGTTCTGAGGACGTTGCTGTCAATAAACAGTTCTCAATGTATTTCGGGATACTTTATATGGCACTTATGGCATATATTATAAGCGTATTCACAAGCCATAATATTGATAAGCACAGCGCCGTTATAGGTACTATCTATGCAATGGGTATAACCAAGAAAAAGATAATCGGAAGCTTTATTCTTGTTCCTGCGATAATTGCACTTCTTGGCGGTATAACAGGTACACTCCTGGGATTTGTTCTTGCTGATGTTTTAGGTGAGGATACGGTAAAGGCATATTCATTCCCGGAGGTGCAGCATTCTTTTTCAATCGGATTAATGCTTTACGGACTTGTACTGCCTGTAGCTGTAACCGTGATTGTCAATCTGTTCATACTTAATAGAAAGCTTTCAGCAGAGCCGCTTAAGCTCATTAAGAAACAGAGAGCATCCAACAAAACAAGCAAACTTGATCTTAACAGATTCAGCTTTGATACCAAATTCAGGATCAGGCAGTTTATCAGAGAAAAGAAAAATAATATTTCTCTTTTTATCGGATTGTTCCTTGCAGTTTTCCTTATGGTGTTCGGAATAAACGTATATACCGGTGTGAACAACTATGCCACCCGTCTTAATGATGATATACCGTTTGAATATATGTATATCCTGAAAGCACCTGCCCCTGATGTACCGGCAGAAGGCGAAACAGCTTTTGTAAAGTCACTCGACAGCTACTGTAAATATGCAGACGGTGATCTGACTGCTTCACTTCAGGGAATCAAGTCTGACAGCAGATATTTCAGATTTGATCTTGGAACTGGAAATGAAGTTGTTGTATCATCAGCTGCCGCTTCCAAATTCAACTGGAAAAAGGGCGATGAGATAACTCTCTGTGATAAGCTTGAAGAAAAGGACCATAAATTTAAAGTTAAATCTGTTGAAGAATATGGATACGGATTGTATATTTTCATGGATATAGATATCATGCGGGAGCATTTTGGAGTGGACAGCAATTATTATAATATAGTGATGTCTGATAAGGCTTTGGATATAGATAATAATTATGTTTCCTCAGTTGTCAATTCTGATGATATTGAAACCACCGGAAAGAAGTATCTTGACTCCATGATGGG
Organism: Ruminococcus sp.; assembly: GCA_012718885.1. Lineage (GTDB taxonomy): Bacteria > Bacillota > Clostridia > Oscillospirales > Ruminococcaceae > Ruminococcus. The sequence goes on from JAAYBK010000026.1 coordinate 9,879, forward strand.
AGCTATTGTGGTGCTTCTGGTATTGTCAGTAGTCATCTTCATCGTGGTTATGTTCCTTCTTATCAAGATGATGATAGACAAATCAACTTTCAATATCTCATTGCTTAAAGTTTTAGGCTATCATGAGAACAGAGTGAAAAAGCTCTATCTTGGAAGCACTTTATATACTGTTATCATTACGGGAATCATTGCTGTTCCGGTATGCAAGCTTGCGATCAATCAGTTGTTCCCTTATATGGTATATAATGTTGCCGGAGCATTTGATACAAGCTTCACTATCAAGGAATATCTCATTATTGCTGCGATAGTATTCGCATCGTATTTCCTCAGCAATCTTATACTCAGAAGGTATCTCAAGAAGATCAGTCTTGCAGAGATACTCAAGGATCGTGAATAATTAGTATGATTCGTATTAATTATTATGCTGCTTATCAAGCGCTTGCAGTAGTGCGAGAATGAAGTATGTTTCATGATGAACCAGAGTCCGCAGTTGCGGCACTTGACGGGCATGAACTTTTCTTCAATACATTTGAACAATTCAAAATACAGAAAGGCTCCCAGCGATGTGAAACGATAGGTCTCACAGAGTATGGGGGCTTTTGGTTTCGAGAAGCGTATATTCATCCCTAAAAAATGTTTATAATTACTCAGATTAATTATTAGCCTAAACAACTTATCTCAGATCGGGATTATTTGTATAATTCTGAATGCTTAATTAAATTATAATCATCATATACTTCTAAAATCTCGTTAGGGAAGTAGTAATCATACATTGATTAATAAAAGCAGCGGCACCAATACGGTGCCGCTTTTATCCTCCCATTCGTTTTTTTCTTTACCTCGATAAAACCATGCTCCTCCCCCTTTCCAAAGACTTTTAATCTAAAATTTTCCCCAGATAGGGCGCTCCCATGTA
>JAAYBK010000317.1 GCA_012718885.1 Ruminococcus sp.
GAATTGTATTTTTCGGATAACAAATCAAAAATCAAGTCAATTCTTGTTTCATATTTAGAATTAGTATTCTCTGTTAAAAAATACCATATAGAGTCTCTTTGCAAGTCGCGTTCAATTCTATCCCACGATAAAGAAAGCTCTTGCTGATTTCTTTCGGCGTTTTTGGAAAAGTTATCTTTGTTGAAAATCAAAGCTTTTACAAGTTCAGAATTGCTCAGTCTTATTTTGCCCATATTCACACGAGTGAATAATTCAACCGGTTTAGAATCCTTTGGAATCTCATACCAGATAAAGAAGACGTTATTGGTTATCTTGTTAAATAGCGATGATAGCACTGTGAACTTTGGCGTCCCTGATGCACTTTTCGCGTCTAGCCAGTTATTGATTTTTTCATATGCTTTCGTAATATGATAATAATCAATATTATCTTTACTGATTCCTCCGTCATAATTAGAAAGCTCTGAAAGAAACTTCTCGCTTTGATCTCTCGTTTCAAATTTCAGTTTATAGGGCGCATATTTAGTAGTATTTTCAGCGATTTTCAAAAAGATGAATATTGTGGTCAATCTTTGCTGTCCATCAACCACTTCAAAAGAACCATCATCTCGTTTCATTACCATCAAAGGTTGTAAGCAATATTTCTTTGTTGATGATTCATTGCCTTTGTCAAATTCATTAATGTCATCTAGTAAATCGCCCACCTCTTGAGGTGTCCACCTATATCCTCTTTGATACGCTGGAATAAAAAAAGTAAGATCGTTTATATCTTTAACCAACTTCGGTTCTGGTATACCAATAGCCATCTTTTTTCTCCTTTTTGATATGATCGCAAATGCGTCAGCAAATTATTTGAATGATCTGTTTTATACTCCCAGATGCTTTTAAATTAGAGTAATTATCTCCTCAATACGCTTGTCACCGATGCCCTTGATCCGTCGGAGGTCTTTCTTATATTCACTAAAGTCGATAGTCTTACTGTCTTTCTCCAGCAGTCAGTCAGCGTAGCGAATCAAGAACGCTCGAAGTTCCTCACGAGTCATTTTCTTTATTGCTCGGTAGGTGTTTCGTTCGATTATCTTCTGTTCTGCCATATATTCACTTCTATAGTATTAAAGCGATAAGAATTGTATGTCCTGAATTCAGTTTATGAGATCTTTGACGCAATCTTTTTGTTTCGTCCTGGTTTGTCAATTATGTATTTTTTTCTTATAAATGCAATTTATCCACCTATCAGTTCTCTGTGGACGGGCATCATCAGTAAGCCACATATCGACTTTTTGCAGTGACTGAACAGCTGTGAACAATGTCTCTACGCTCTGTTCGGTATAATCTGTATAGTAGCGTCCTTCACGTTCACCTTCATAATCTCCGTATTTAACGGAGAAATAGAAGTATCCGCCAGTTTTTAGTGCTCTTTCAATTTTTATGAGCACGTCTTTTATATCTCTTGAAGGCACATGGAGCAGTGAAGCACACGCCCATATACCGTCGAACTCAGCTTCATAATCAAGCTTATCGAAGGTCATATTAATGACAGGCTGTCCGATGTTCTTTTCTGCCTGTCTGCACATCTCTGCAGACCCGTCAACAGCAGTCACATTATATCCAAGCGTTTTAAAAAACAGGCTGTCACGTCCGGAACCACAGCCCAGGTCGAGAACTATTCCGCCCTTTGGTATATAGCTTATAAATTTTTTCTGTATTGTCATCATATCAACATTGAGTGTACCGAGTATAAATTTATTAGCGTTTTCATTATAGTATTCAAGTGTCTTATTCAAGATAAAAGCCTCCTTAAGTAAATTTAAAAATTTATTGTATTATACACAATCTTCAAGTGTTTCTATTACCCAATCAAGTATATCTCCAAAGTCAAGCCCTCTGCATATTTCTCCATGATCGACATGCATTATCTCACCAGTTTCAGCATAAAAACAAACGCTTACTCCCCAACCTCCAAGTTCGCCGATAACAATACACTCATCAGGGACATCGTATGACTTTTTTTCATTATCTGTGATAAAATCCTTGGGTTCATAAAATGTTGCTGCTGTTCCTCTTATTGTAGCACTTTTTGAAAATCTAAGCCAATCCTTATAAGATTCAGGTATTTTTATACCATTTTCTTTTTCCCATGACTCGATTTCTTCCTCTGAAATAGGAGTATCAAACTTAAAGACTCCTTTTACATTATCTTTAATTATTTCTTCACTCAGTTCAATAATAGTTTTTATTCGATCAGTAAGACTATTATTAGGTATTTCTGGAAAAATCATATTAACATCTCCTAAATTAAAAGATAGCCTGTTGTACCTCTGTTGTTTCCCATGTATGGATAAGATACTCCTTAGCCTTTTTGTACATACTTTGCAGGAACAAATGACGTTCAGCTTCAGTGCGTCCTGTCTGGTTCATAAGAGTTTCACGCAGTGGGTGATGACTGCTGATGAGGAAATCATTTCGCTTACTCAGCCTCTCAAGATATTTAAGAGCCGGAACCTTTGCAAATTTGCCGTCGTCACCACGGTTGCATTTTTCGCAGGAAAGAACAAGATTCCATACACCGTCCAGATTGGCGTTTGTGTACTGCTGAAGCGTATGGGGAATAAAGTGGTCAACGTCACAAGAATTAGTAGAGTCATTCGTAACATTGATATCATCAAAGCAATAGAAGCACTTACCTTTCTGATATCCGTTAAGAGCCGCACGAACTGACGTTATATTTCTGCGTCTTATCTTATTATCCTCAACAAAGAGAATGTCGCTCTTTTCATCGTACTTTATTGAAAGCGTATTTACTGATACTCCAAGATTCCACGCTGTTTCAACTAAGTTCCAGCGAGCTTCCGCTTCATGTGTGAGGTTCTTTTCAAATTTTATCTCACCGAGCCTATACACGTCATCGGTCAGCACAATGCCGGCAGTTCCGTTGATATTTGTTTTCTCAAAGAACTTCACAGGAAGGTCAGCTCCGTTAACGTGATGAAAAGCATCAAGAACATTATTGAAGCCTTTGGACTTGGTGACCTGTATCAGATTGTCGGATGATATAGTGCCTTCATTATACTGCCTGCAAGCATCAAGAAATGAGCTGGTACGGCTCGTTGCCTGTTTTGAGGACACAGCGATGTGCTCGCAGAGGTGCTTAGAATATGGCTTTGCAAGCTCTTCGAGAGTAATATGTGTCTTGTCCTGTTCTATCAGTTCAAGAAGAGTTTTCGCCAATGCAAACTTGTATGAAGCTACATTGTTGCCGAACAGGACTACTGAGCGCCAGTAATTCTCTAATGACGGATTTTCCTCCTGAAATACTGCTATACCATCCATTATATCACCCTTATAAATGAAAAATCAATGCTTTTCAGATCTTTTATTATCTTATTAAGGTCAACGTTGTTGCTGTTCACCTCAAGAACCATATATCTGACAATATCATCGTCAAAAAGATCAGATATAAGTGACAGGAACTCATCCTTTATATCCTGCTCACGGAACCATGTATCGAAATTACCGTGATGTGCTACATTTCTTCTGCCATTACACACGCCCTTGCCCCATAGATGAACACTACCAAAATACTCTCTAATCATTTTCATACCTCGGAGACAGTTATACATCCTGTCAGACTGTTCTCCGCTTATTGCCTCGGCAGTAAAAAGCTGGGGAATATCAAAAGCTATTTTGAGCTGAAGATGCTCTCGCTGTATTTCTTCACATAGTTCAATAAAGCTGTTATACTTTGAAAACAGAAATGGAGAAGTCTTATATCTGGAGCCGCATCTGTTCTCAATACAGATCTTAACATCGGGGTATTTCTCCAGGATATTGAACTCGAACTCCTTATATACCTCGATGAAGCTATGCATATTCTCCGAATAATCGATAAAAGGCGGATGCACC
>JAAYBK010000318.1 GCA_012718885.1 Ruminococcus sp.
ATGGATATCGAATATCTGTGAGCCGATATGGCAGTGAACGCCTGTAAGCTTGACGTTTCCGCAGGATACAGCTTCCTTTACCGCCTCAAATGCTTCACCTGTCTCAAGGGCAAAACCGAACTTGCTGTCGATCTGGCCGGTCATTACAGCCTGGTGAGTGTGAGCATCGATGCCGGGCTTGATACGGAACATGATCTTCTGCTGAACGCCCTTCTCCCCTGCGATCTTTTCAAGACGGTGGAGCTCGCTGATATTGTCAACAATGATATGGCCTACACCGTGCTCAACTGCAAATTCAAGCTCTTCGTCAGACTTGTTGTTGCCGTGGAATCCAACCTTCTCCATTGGAAATCCTGCTTTGAAAGCAGTATACAGTTCTCCAAGTGAAACAGCATCAAGGCCGTCGCCCTCGCTGTTGACTATGCGGCACATCTCCATGCAGGAAAATGCTTTTCCGGCAAAGTGAACTTCTCCACGTCCGCCGTAATATTTCCTGATACTTTCGTGGAAACGGCGCAGGTTGTCTCTTATAAGATCCTCGTCCATTACATAGAGCGGAGTTCCGTACTCCTCAGCCAGGCTGACAGTATCAACGCCGCCGATAGTGAGGTGTCCGTTTCCATTCACATTAAGATTATCGGATAAAAACATATTTAACATCCTTTCGTTCCGGTATATGGCACAGCCATTCCGGACATTTATTAGTCACCGCTGACGTCATTGTCCCCGGCGATCTCCTCAACGATCTCCCTCAGTTCTTCCACGCCCTCGAAGGTCTGGGACGAAAACGGGATCGAATGGATATCCTCAAAGCAGGGTATCTCATCCTTGAATGCCTCCATGCGCTTCGCACGCTCGGTCTTATTGAGCTTATCAGCCTTGGTAAGTACCAGTACGAAAGGCATTTCGGTATCTATAAGGTAATTTATCATATGAACATCGTCCTTGGTGGGAGCATGGCGCATATCCACCAGCATGAACACAAGACGAATGTCTCTGTCAGAACTGAGATAGCCCTCTATGAGTCCCGCCCAGCGTTCCTTCTCGGACTTGGCGACCTTTGCATAGCCGTATCCGGGAAGATCGACGAAATATATATTCTCAAGGCCGTAAAAATTTATCGTTGCGGTCTTGCCCGGCACCGAGCTGACTCTTGCAAGATTCTTACGGTTGAAGAGTTTGTTTATGAGTGTGGATTTTCCCACATTTGAATGGCCTGCAAAGGCTATCTCCATACGCTCCGGCGCAGGTATCTGTGAGAATTTTCCGTATGCTGCGGTAAATTCCGCTTTATTGTAATTGAGTTTCATATTGCCTCCTTTCACGGCAGGATCATTCTGCCGCTGCCGGTCTGCTTATTTTATGAGGGCTGTATCCAGTACAGTTTTAAGGTTATCTGCTGTAATGAACTCTATAGCCTCTTTTACAACATCATCGACCTCTTCAAGATCAGCCTTGTTATCCACAGGAATGAGCACTGTCTTTATGCCGGCTTTATATGCCGCCATAGTCTTTTCACGAAGTCCGCCTATCGGAAGCACCTTTCCGTGAAGTGTGATCTCACCAGTCATTGCCACATCCGCTCTTACCGGAATGCCTGACAACGCTGACACAAGAGCAGTAGTCATTGTAACACCGGCTGAAGGGCCGTCCTTGGGAACTGCTCCCTCCGGGGCATGGATGTGGATATCCTTGTTCTTGTAAAACTCCGGATCAATGCCGTACTTCTTCGCAACACTTCTGACATAGCTTACGGCGATCCTGGAGCTTTCCTTCATCACATCTCCGAGAGAGCCTGTGACCTCTATCTTGCCTGTACCTTCAAGCACAAGAACTTCAAGCGGCATGAGAACTCCGCCCACGGATGTCCAGGCAAGGCCGTTTACAACGCCGACCTGGTCCTTCTTTGAGGATATATCTGCAAGGAACTTCTTTATGCCCAGATATTCCTGAAGATCCTTGCCCTTAATGCTCACCTTCTGCACCTCGCCGGCTGCTATCTTCTTTGCAGTCTTACGGCAGAGTGAAGCGATATTTCTCTCCAGAGTACGAACTCCGGCTTCTTTAGTATAGAATTGTATGATATCATGAATAGCGCCGTCAGTTATCCTGAGCTGTGAGGCCTTTAAGCCGTGCTCCTTGAGCTGCTTCGGAACAAGATGCTCCTTTGCGATATGATACTTCTCCTCGGCTGTGTAGCTGGGAAGCTCGATCACTTCCATTCTGTCAAGAAGAGGCCCGGGGATAGCTGATACGTTATTTGCAGTTGTTATGAACACGCATTTGCTCAGGTCAAACGGAACCTCGATGAAGTGATCCCTGAAAGCATTGTTCTGCTCGCTGTCAAGCACCTCCAGCATTGCTGATGAAGGATCGCCCTTGATATCGCTGCAAAGCTTATCTATCTCATCAAAGAGGATGAGCGGATTTGCCGAGCCTGCCTGCTGAAGAGCAGTTATTATACGGCCGGGCATAGCTCCAACATAGGTCTTTCTGTGGCCGCGGATATCAGCCTCGTCACGGACACCTCCGAGAGATACTCTTGCATACTTTCTGCCCATAGCCTTTGCGATTGACTTTGCTATGGAGGTCTTTCCTATGCCGGGAGGGCCTGCAAGACAGATTATCTGTCCCTTTATCTCGGGATTAAGCATATGGACTGCAAGGAATTCAAGGATCCTCTCCTTGACCTTTTTCAAGCCGTAGTGATCCTTTTCAAGCACGGCTTCTGCCTTCTCTATAGAAAGCTTGGCCTTGGTGTACTTACCCCACGGGAGATCAAGCACTGTATCAAGGTAATTCTTTATAACAAAGGCTTCCTGTGAGGAAGGCGGCAGCTTCGTCAGCTTGTCAGCCTCCTTCAGCAGCTTCTCCCTGCTCTTCTCATCTACCTTCAGAGCCATGATATCGTTTATGTAGCCGAAGGCCTCGTCGCCCTCGTCCTCGCCGAGCTGCTCCTGAATGACACGGAGCTGCTCACGGAGATAGAACTCCTTCTGCCCCTTGTCGATGCTGTTCTTTGTCTGTTCGTTAATAAGGTTTTCAAGCTCCAGTATCTCTACCTCAGACGTAAGACAGGCAAAAAGAACTGACAGCTTGTTTATAATGTTCGACTCCTCAAGAAGAGTCTGCTTGTCTCTGTAGTTAAGATTGCAGTTGAAGGTAACCGCCTCAAAGAGCTTCACCGGGGAATCCTGTGTCATAACTGACGTAAGGAGCTCCTTCGGCATACGTGGGAAATATGAGGAATAACGCTCAAATACGTCCTTTACAGAACGCATCAGTGCCTCCGCCTCAACATCATCGAACTTTGCTCTTGAATATGCAGGACTGCGCTTTACCTCTGCCCTGAGAGCCTCTCCGTCATCTATAAGGCGTACAAGATTTGCCTTGTACACTCCTTCTACCAGAACCTTCATTATATTATCCGGAAGCTTCAGCACCTGCTTTATCTCAGCAACAACGCCCACCTTATAAAGGTCTGACGACTTCGGATCGTCAACATACGCCTCATGCTGTGTAACAAGGAAAAGCTTTCCGTCATCTTTCAGAGCCCTCTCTATAGCCTTGACTGACTTTTCACGTGATACGTCGAAGTGCATGACCATCTTCGGAAATGCAACAAGTCCTCGCATAGCTACTGTATAGAATATGTTGTCCTTTTCTGTATTTTTATCACTTTTTATGGTCTGTTCCATAAGTTCACCACATTTCTGATGTAATCGATCTATCCTTTTTCTTTCTCCGTCGTATGAAACGACATTACTATTATACTATAAATTTTTAAAAAATGCAAGAGGGAAATGATTTATATCCTTTAAGCAATTATTTAGTCCTTTTTCCGGCTATGCTCAATACAAAATCTTGCTCCTGGTTATGCAAATCGACCAAATATTGCGAACATTGCCAAAAAAACTTTACTTTTTGTTTAGAATGTGATATCATATACTCAAAGGTGTATGATGTTAAAATTATGTTCATTTTCCGGAGCTTTGTTTCCAAAAGGGCTTTACTTTTACGGAATAATGTGTTAAAATGTAAAGTATGAAATCGATTTTAACCTTATAGCCTTACGGCAGATTGGAGTATTACCATGATTGACAAGATCAGATCAGACAGTATGGACCTTCTCTTTGAAGCCATTCTCACTCTCGAAACAGTTGACGACTGCTATAAATTCTTCGATGACCTCTGCACAAGTATAGAACTCAAGGCCTTCGCTCAGAGGCTTCAGGTCGCAAAGCTCCTCGATGAGCACAGAGTTTATAACAGCATCGTTACAGAGACCGGTGCAAGTACAGCAACGATCAGCCGTGTGAACCGTTCCCTCAAAGACGGTAACGACGGCTACGAGATGGTCTTTAAACGTCTTGCCGATAATTCCAGCTCCGGTAAATAATATTTATAACGGAAAGGAACGTATCTGAATGAAAAAAACGGGATTTCTGAAGAAAACTATTGCAGCACTCTCTTCAGCTGCAATGCTCATCACTTTCAGTGCTCCGGCTGTTACATCAAACGCCGCAGTCATCGATCCTGAACATCCGAACAATTACGATAACTTTGCTGAGGCTCTTCAGCTTGCCCTCTGCTTCTACGACGCCAACAAGTGCGGCGACAAGGTAGCAAATGACGGCTATTACTCATGGCGTGCAAACTGCCATGTTAAAGATGCTGAGATCCCGCTCCAGCCTATGAACCCCATGCCTAAGGTAAACAAGGGCAAAACAGATGAGGAGCTGGGCGACGGACAGGGTATTGGTATCGGAGACAGCGGTAAGCCGAAGCCCAACGATGGAGCTACTGACCCTGAACTCTATGTCGGCGTTAATATGTCCGAAAAATTCATCGAGGCAAATAAGAAGTACCTTGACCCCGACGGAAATGGTACTCTCGACCTCACCGGCGGCTGGCACGATGCCGGCGACCACGTTAAGTTCGGTCTCCCGGGAAGCTATTCCGCTTCAACAGTAGGCTGGGGATACTATGAGTTCCCTGAGGCTTACAAAGAGCTTGGTCTCGACGGCCACGTTGAGGATGAGCTTCGCTGGATCAACGATTACTTTATGAAGGTGACCTTCCTCGATGATGACGATAATGTTGTTGCATACTGCTATCAAGTCGGCGAAGGTAATAACGACCATAACTACTGGTGTGCTCCTGAGCTCCAGGTTGATAATACAGTAGTTGCTTCTTCATCCTGTGCAGTTAAGCGTCCTGCTTACTTTGCAACAACTGAGATGCCTGCTTCCGACCAGTGTGCCGGCGCTGCTGCATCACTCGCTATCAACTACCTCAACTTCAAGGATTCTGATCCGACTTATGCGGCAAAGAATCTCAAATACGCCAAGGCCCTCTATGATTTCGCTGTAAAGACCCATACAGAGGAAATGGATGCCGGAGCTACAACTCCTATCGCTACAAGCCTTGGATACGACGGCGGCTTCTATACATCAAGCTACGACTACGATGAGCTTTCATGGGCTGCTGTATGGCTCTACTATTGTACAGAAGATTACGATTACATCAACGATATCATCGCTGTTGACGAAGATGTTGAGAACGCAAAAGGCGCTCATCCTTATGTGGGCTACCTCAAGCGTATCATGAGCGATACCGGTAACTGCTGGCAGAACATCTGGGTTCACTGCTGGGATACAGTATGGGGCGGCGTTTTCGCTAAGCTGGCTCCTGTTACAAATACTGCCCGTGACTGGTACATCTTCAACTGGAACCTTGAGTTCTGGTCAGGCGTAAGTCCTGAGACTGCTGCGGCTGTTGAGAAGGGCGAGGCTATCGAGACAAAGGACGATAAGGGCAATGTCTCCAAGACAAAGCCTATGAGAAAGTATTTCACAGGCGTTACAGGCCATAAGTACTTCGGTATGGACGATCTGCTCTGGAATATGCCTTTCACCTACGATCAGATACCTGACCTCGAAGAAAAGCCGGGCAACTACATCGCTAAGTCTCCTAACGGCTGGGCTGTTGTTGCTGGCTACGGAAGTGCCCGTTACAACACAGCTGCCGGACTTCAGGCTATGGTTTATGCAAAGGAAACCGGCGACATGAAGTTCGCTGAATGGGCTAAGGATCAAATGGAATACATCCTCGGCGATAACCCTATGGGCTATGCTTACGAGGTCGGCTACGAGAACAGCTACGCTTCTCTCCCGCACCACCGTGCAGCACACTGCTCCGCTAAGCAGAGCATGACTGATCCTGTAAATCAGGTACATACCCTCTGGGGAGCTCTCGTCGGCGGTCCTGACCTTAATGACTACCACCTTGACGAGACTAAGGAGTACATCTACAACGAAGTTACTGACGACTATAATGCTGCATTCTGCGGCGACCTTGCAGGTCTTTACTACTACTACGGCGCTAAGGGCAAGGAGCTCGAGGATAAGAACCATGTCATCGAGAACTTCGATATGTCCAAGAACGCAAAGGCTGGCTTCGACCAGATCGATGAAAAGGGCAATCCCCTTCCTACTGGCCTCTATGTAGCAGGCGGAAAGAACCAGGAGCAGGACAGCAGTGTTCAGCTCAAGGTTGTTGTTTACAACAGAACTATCGATCCTCCTAAGTTCGAAAGCGATCTCAGAGCAAGATATTATTTCAATATCTCCGAGATGCTTGAGGCTGGATACGATATAGACTGCATCGAGACCCGTATCGACTACGACCAGGAAAAGAGTTACTCTGACGGAAAGAATGAAGCTAAGCTCACAGGTCCTTTCAAGTACGACGACAAGGGTACTTATTATGTAGATATCCAGTGGAAGAACTGTGACTTCTACGGAAGCCGTGTATATCAGTTCGCTTTCACAACAAAGATGGATGACGAGAAATACGTGTTCCCGAAGTGGGATTCATCTAATGACTACAGCTATGACGGACTTGTTTCCTTCGAGGACGATAATGAAGCTGCTGCTATCACAGATGCTATCACACTCTATG
>JAAYBK010000319.1 GCA_012718885.1 Ruminococcus sp.
TACACGGCTCTGCATCTTCTTTGTTTTTGCGGCTATGAACGAGCGGGTGCTGATACATCTGTCGTGCTCCTTTATAGGATCGAAACCTATCTTTGTACGCTCATTCTTGTCCGCCCAGTCAGCAGTGCGCCTGGCTGCCTGTTTCAGCTTCTTTATCTCACGCAGGTGCTTCTCATTCTCGGCTGCGGCAAACTGATCCTTCCTCTGCTTGTTCTCCCACCAGCTTGAGAAATTGCCGCTCTGCACCTCTATGCTCTTCCTGTTCAGTACAAGAACATGATCCGTACATCTGTCCAGCAGTTCCCGGTCATGGGAAACAAGTATGAAGCCTTTCTTTCCGGAGAGATAATCCCGGACAGTATCCCTTGCATTCTGGTCAAGGTGATTTGTGGGCTCGTCTATCAGCAGAAACTCGTTCTCTCCGGAGAAGAGCACTGCCAGCAGCAGCTTTGTCTGCTCACCAGGGCTGAGAGTACGGAACGGGCGGTAGAGTATGTCTGCCTCCTCATCGAGGAGCGACAGCTCGCATATAACACGCCATTCCTCGCAGCCTGGCTTTATCTCCCCTATGAACTCCGAAGCACACTTATCCCTGTACTCCGCCGGTATCCTGTATGGGAAGTATTCAAACCGGGCAGATGTGTCTATTGAACCGCTGTAATGATATCTGCCCAGGAGAAGATCAAGAAAAGTTGTCTTGCCCTTTCCGTTCCGTCCTATGAACCCCAGCTTCCAGTTTGTATCAATGGCAAATGAGACGTTTTCAAAAATAGTATCGAAGCTTCCTTCGTAAGAAAATGTCAGGTTTTTTACACTTATCTGTGACATATAGATTCCTCCTTCCACGGTCCAGGGAAAATAAAAAGGACCGTTTGCTGCCAAACGATCCATTACATACTTATAACCTCAAAGGCACAGAGATACACTGTACCGCACGGAAAAATATACGCACAAAAAAGAGGTTATGAGAACATAATCCACTTTTGGCAACATGATAAGACAGTATGCAAATATCCACACTGCCGATAAAATATTCATGTGTTCAAAAGCAGATTATCTTTTCATCCTTCCACCTCTTTCGTGTATGTTGTCTGCATTATAGCATACTTTTTTTGTTTTGTCAAGAGGGAGCTGTACGTCCTGAAAATGTCAGCAGGATCTGCTTTTCCAGAACGTACCGCAAAAAGCTCCGATGCTTTTACGCACCGGAGCTTTTTATACGTATACTGTTCCCGCTGAAATGATATGAACTATACAGATCACTTTCCGCTCTCGCCATAGTTGGAGAGCACACGGGCGGACGGATCGTTGACATTACATCCTTCCCAATCCTTGTTGGGCATCCAGAAGTCCACGATCATCCTGCTGTTGCCGCTGTAATACTTCTCGAATATCTCACGGTACAGCAGCGATTCCTTGGTGAATGGCTTTGAGTGGGTGTATTTTGTGCAGAGGAGCTCGTATTCCTCGTCGGAATAATAGCCTGCGGCATATTCCTTGAGGTAGTCCACCATTGAATGTCCCACAGCATCCGAAAATGCTGCCTTTTCACGGTAGAGGATATCGTGAGGCAGATAGTCTCCCTCGAATGCATGACGAAGCAGATACTTGCCCTTGTTGTACTTGTTCAGCTTCATCTCAGGATCGACAGCCATGACATACTTCACAAAATCCAGATCTCCGAATGGCACTCTCGCCTCCAGTGAATTTACTGAGATGCAGCGGTCTGCACGGAGCACATCGTACATATGAAGCTCGTGGACACGCTTGACTGATTCCGCCTGGAAGGCCTCAGCAGAGGGGGCAAAATCCGTATACTTGTAGCCAAAAAGCTCATCGGATATCTCGCCTGTCAGCAGAACACGTATATCAGTCTGCTCATGGATTGCCTTGCAGAGCAGGTACATTCCCATACTTGCACGTATAGTTGTTATATCATATGTGCCCAGGAGCTTTATAACATCCTCAAGAGCAGCTAAAACATCATCCTTTGTGATGATAACCTCGGTATGCTCGCTGCCGATATAATCAGCCACCTGCTTTGCATATTTCAGATCTATAGCGTCGGTGTTCATACCGATAGCAAAGGTGCGTATGGGCTTGCTGCACTTCTTCTGTGCGATAGAGCATACCAGTGAGGAGTCAAGTCCGCCTGAGAGCAAAAAGCCTACCTTTGCATCAGAATCAAGACGCTTTTCAACACCTGCCACCAGCTTGTCGTGGATATTTTTGCAGACTGTATCGATATCATCATGGATCACCTTGTCAACGGCAGTGATATCGCAGTAGCAGTGGAAGCTGCCGTCCTTATAGTAGTGTCCGGGCGGGAATGGCATTATCTTTTTGCAGATACCGACAAGGTTCTTTGGTTCGCTTGCAAAAGCCATGGTGCCGTCATCGGACGTTCCGTAATACAGCGGACGGATACCTATCGGATCCCTTGCAGCAATGAAGCTCCTTTCGGCGCTGTCATATATCACGCAGGCAAACTCTGCATCAAGCATTGTGAACATATCCGTGCCATACTCTCTGTACAGCGGAAGGAGTATCTCGCAGTCGCTTTCGCTCCTGAAGGTATAGCCTGCTTCAATAAGCTGTTCACGCAGCCTGCGGAAGCCGTATATCTCACCGTTGCAGACCACAAAGTCCCCGTCCAGCTCAAAGGGCTGCATTCCCTCGGGAGTAAGTCCCATTATGGAAAGGCGCTGGAAGCCCAGAAGGCCGTCAGGCACCTTGACTATTCTCTGATCGTCGGGGCCTCTTGAGACAGTTGCCTTCAGTCCCTCCATGACTTTTCCTGTACCGCCGCTCAAGCCGCAGTATGCCATTATAGTACACATTGTATATTCCTCCGAATTATCGATTTTATAAAACCATACAGCGCCATTGATGTATGGTTTTTATATCAGGATCATTTAAGTGAGATCCTTTGCAAAGCAGACTGCTCCTTCAAGCCTGTCATAGGGAGGGTAATTATCGATGATATGATACCCACGTTTTCTGTACAGACAAACCGCAGCCGTCATTACTTCTCTTGTCTGGAGCACAGTCCTGGCAAAGCCATTTAAAGCAGCCTTCTCCTCGATCATGTCCATCATTGCGGAAGCTATATTCTTCCCACGGTGTTCCGGCTCTACCCATAGACGCTTTATTTCCGCATCACTGTCTGAATACCTTTTCAGTCCTGCACAGGCAGCCGCCGCTCCGTTCACATATGCAACCAGAACATCGTGTATGCTGTTGGACAGATTATACGGGATAAATCCGCTCCTGTTTGACTTACCGCCGACAAGGCTGTTATAATACTCTTCAGTTATAAGGTAAAAACGTCTGAAATCGGGATCATCGGCATTTGTCCATATATATGATACCTGCTCCATAATAATCACCTTTTTTCTATTGCAAAGTCAGTTTCGGAAAAAATTCATATTATTCACTTGCCTTTCAGTAGTCCTGATCCGGTTTATCGGGAATTAAAAAAGGACGTTCAAACAGACAGATAGTCTGCTTGAACGTCCTTGTTCTGCATTTATATTAGCACTTCAAAGCAGAAATGTCAATAGCTCCGGCAGTAGTTTTTGCAGTTTCGTTGAAATCCAACAGTTATTCTTCACTAACTCTGTAGCAAAAATGTACGATACGTCAAATTTGCAAAAAGCTCTTGACAAATCTCCCCCGAGGAGCTATAATGGCATTGTAAACAGCAAGGGAGCTGCGGATCACATGTCTGCAGTTCTCTTTTTTTGGTTTATAGCGCTAAATCCATGCACAAAAGGGTGTATGAAGTGTCATTACTTCTGCACCCCTTTTTTATTTGCTGTATATCAAACTCAAGGAGGAATTAACATGGATTCTCAGACAATTTTACAGCAGGCTGCCGAGAACACTGACAAAACGATCTTCGGCGTTTGGTTCCTTATAGGTGCTGCTCTCGTATTCTTTATGCAGGCAGGCTTCGCAATGGTGGAGACAGGCTTCACCCGTGCAAAGAACGCCGGCA
>JAAYBK010000320.1 GCA_012718885.1 Ruminococcus sp.
TGCTGCGGCAGATCCTCATCAAGCATATCCGGCAGATCTGCGGGAGACATATGGTTGTTTCCCTGCTGACGTACTGCCGCAAGTCTTACAGCTTCTACTACCTTTGCCGGCTCCACACTTCTCGGACATCTGTCCACACAGGCAAAGCAGGTCAGGCATTTATATATGGATTTCGAGTTCATGAGAGTCTCGATATCGCCCTTTTCCACCATGTAAACGAACTGGTGGGGATGGTATTCCATCTCATCATAGGAGGGACAAGTGGCTGAGCATTTACCGCAGCGCATACACTTGAGCACGTTCACTCCGCTGGAGCGAAGGACCTGTTCTTTAAGATTCTTATTCATTTGCATCCTCCTTAACTCCAAGGGCTTCTGCAAGCAGCTCGGTGAAGTAGTATACAGGCAGCTCAGAGCCTGAATTCTTCTTCAGGTTGTAAAGACAGAGAGGACAGGCTGTTATTACCATATCTGCGCCCTGATCTGCTGCTGAATCCATGACTGCCGCACTTCTTTTCTGAGCTTGAGCCTTGTCTTCCATTGTGATATAGCCGCCGCAGCACTCATTCCTCTGGGAGTATATCACAGGAGTTCCGCCTATTGCACGGATAAAGTCCTCCATGATAGTGGGGTTCTCAGGGTCGTCCATGGCAAGTGCCTTTGAAGGACGGAGAAGAAGACATCCGTAGTATGCAGCTATCTTCTTGCCATTGAACGGATTCACCACCTTCTGTGCAAGGTTATCGAATCCTACAACATCACGGAGCATCTCAAGATAGTGATAAACCGTTGTCTCACCGCTGTATGGCTCTTCAAGCTTAAGATAGTTATTGATCTTTGCTGCCATTTCTTCATCGTTTACAATATCGTAGTTAGTCTGCTTTATAACGTTATGACAGGCGGAACAGACTGTGATGAGCGGTCTGCCAGCTGTCTTTGCGGCATTGAGAGTTCTCACCGCAGAGAGTTTTGTAGCTATCTCGTCCTTAGCGGTGGTGTATGCGCCGCCGCAGCACTGCCACTCAGCAGGCTCTTCAAGTGCGATACCAAGAGCCTCGGCAGAGGATCTTGCATATGTATCAAGATCCTTAGCCTTTGTTCTGAGCGTACAGCCGGGATAATATGTAAAAGTTTCCATAGTACGCAATTCCTTTCAAATCAGCACATTTCTTCAGGGTGGAACACCTCGTCGAATTTCTCCTCAGTGAGGAATCCGAGCTCAACGCAGGCCTGCTTAAGGGAAATGTTGTCCTTGAAGGCCTTCTTTGCAGTTTTAGCTGCATTCTCATATCCGATATATGGATTGAGCGCTGTTACAAGCATGAGAGAGTTATGAAGGTTATGGTGCATTTTCTCCTTGTTCGCCCTTATTCCGACTGCACAGTTCTTGTTGAAGGAAGTAATCGATTCAGCAAGAAGTCTTGCAGACTGGAGGAAGTTGTATGCACACACCGGCATGAACACATTCAGCTCAAAATTGCCCTGTGAAGCTGCCATGCCTACTGCAACATCATTGCCCATTACCTGTACCGCCACCATAGTTGCCTGTTCGCACTGTGTTGGGTTGACCTTTCCGGGCATGATGGATGAACCGGGCTCGTTCTCAGGGATGAATATCTCTCCGAGACCGTCTCTCGGACCGGAAGCAAGCCATCTTACATCATTGGCGATCTTCATCATATCAGCAGCAAGAGCCTTAAGAGCGCCGTGGGCAAATACTATCTCATCCTTTGATGTGAGAGAGTGGAACTTGTTCGGAGATGTAACAAAGCTCTTTCCGGTGAGAGCGCTGATGTTCTCAGCAGCTTTCTCAGCAAATCCGGCAGGAGCATTGAGGCCTGTACCTACTGCTGTGCCACCAAGAGCAAGCTCCTTCAGTTCCTCGCAGGCTCTGAGCAGCATCTTCTTGTCCTTTTCAAGAGAAGCTTTCCAGCCGCTTATCTCCTGTGAGAACTTGATAGGAGTAGCATCCTGAAGGTGGGTGCGTCCGCTCTTGACTATGCCCTCATTCTCCTTTTCAAGCCTCTCGAAGGTAGAAACAAGAGTATCAATAGCCGGGATGACCTTATCCTCAACAGCAAGAACCGCTGCGATGTGCATTGCTGTAGGGAAGGTATCATTGGAGGACTGGCTCATGTTGATATCGTCATTCGGATGAAGCAGTTTAGCGCCTGCTATTTCATTACCTCTGTTAGCGATAACTTCATTCGCATTCATGTTCGACTGAGTACCGCTTCCCGTCTGCCACACTACCAGCGGGAAATGATCATTCAGCGCTCCGCTGATGACCTCGTCGCAGGCCTGTGTTATAGCAGATAACTTCTCGTCAGTCATTTTCTCCGGCTTAAGCTCATGGTTTGCAAGAGCAGCAGCCTTTTTTAAAATACCAAATGCATGAGTTATCTCTCTCGGCATTGTCTCAATGCCGACACCTATGAGAAAATTCTCGTGGCTTCTCTCAGTCTGAGCTCCCCAGTATTTATCCGCCGGCACTCTGACTTCGCCCATTGAGTCGTGTTCGATACGGTAATCCATTCTATTATCCACTCCCAGATTATTTTTCCGGCGCAGAATATACGCCGGATCTCTACATATATAAGTATATCAGCAATTACGCATAATTTCAAATGCACTTTCAGCATATCGCTATTCTGATATTGATATAAAATTCACAATCATTAGCATTACACTCTAAAGCATTAAATCCTATGAAAGATATATGCGTTTTTATATTTCAGGCCTATATCTATATATATTTTCTTCACAGAAATTGTTTTTTTGTTGCATTTGACTTACAAACTTATATACTGCCGGAAAAAAAGGGATGTTTCTGGCTTTTCTGTAATATTTGTTTAATCCTGTCATCTGTCACAAAATGGCCGGCAACATATATCGCTCTTTCATTTTAACGCTGTATTCCAATTATGGATATAAATTTAGAATCGACTTATATCGATTTTTGAATATTCCTCATAATGATTGATATTTTTTTCACACTCTTTTGCGTAAAAAATCTGCCGCAGACGACCTTCAGATCATCCGCAGCAGATCAATATCACTTTTCTTCTGAGGCTTCATCCTCAGCCTTTTCCATGGAATTGAGCCCGTAGGAAAGAGTTGTAAGACTGTCACCAAGATGAACGTTCTCAACAGCTATTCCCTTTCTGCCCGTTCTCATATCATAATGAGTGAAGTTCCAGAAAGCCTTTATGCCGCAGCCTATAAGAATATCTGCCATTTTTGCTGCTGCTGATGTAGGGACACAGAGTATAGCCGCTACCGGCTTATTCTCCCTGCAAAAGCTCTCAAGATCATTAAGATCACGCACTGTAAGCTCACCTATCTGTTTTCCCACAATGTCTGCATTAACATCAAATGCGCCGATAAGATCAAAGCCCTTATTGTGGAAATCAATATGGGATGCTATGGCTTTTCCCAGGTTTCCTGCACCCAGAAGTATCATGGGAGTAAGCTTGTCCAGTCCGAGGATATGTCCGATCTCCCCTCTGAGATCGCTGACATTGTATCCGTAGCCCTGCTGACCGAATTCGCCGAAGCAATTGAAGTCCTGACGGATCTGTGAAGCGGTCAGCCCCATTTTTTCAGAGAGCTCCCTTGAGGATATGCGTATATATCCATTTGATTCAAGCTCGCCCAGGAAGCGGTAATATCTCGGCAGTCTTCTTATGACCGAGTTTGAAATTGAGTTCTTTGACATACGACCATGCCTTCTCCCTTAGTTCATTGATTTATCAAGTCTTATCTTAATTTCGTCGAGGAATGTCTTTGAATCAACCTTTTTCTTATTTTCAAGCTTTGAGATAAGGTAGAGGTCTCCGGTCATAACACCGTCTTCGATCGTCTGGATAGTTGCCTTTTCAAGCTTATCAGCAAATTCGCAGAGTTCAGGAGTTCCGTCCAGTTCGCCTCTCTTGCGGAGAGCGCCGCTCCATGCAAAGATAGTTGCAACGGAGTTTGTGGAAGTCTCCTCACCCTTGAGGTACTTGTAGTAGTGACGCTGAACAGTACCGTGTGCAGCCTCATACTCGTAGATTCCGTCAGGAGAAACGAGAACTGATGTCATCATTGCAAGGCTTCCGTAAGCTGTGGATACCATGTCTGACATAACGTCGCCGTCGTAGTTCTTGCAGGCCCAGATATAGCCTCCGTTTGAACGGATAACTCTTGCAACAGCATCGTCGATGAGGGTATAGAAGTACTCTATGCCGGCAGCTTCGTACTTCTCCTTGTACTCATTGTCATAAATCTCCTGGAAGATATCCTCGAAACGGTGATCATACTTCTTGGAGATAGTATCCTTTGAAGCAAACCATACGTCCTGCTTGAGATCGAGTCCGTAGTTGAGACAAGCTCTTGCAAAGCCTGCGATAGAAGCGTCAAGGTTATGAAGTCCCTGGATGATACCGTCGCACTTTGTGAAATCGTGGATAAGCTCACGGGTCTCATTGCCGTTCTCATCTGTAACTACAAGCTCAGCCTTGCTGCCCTTGGATACACGCATCTCTGTGTTCTTGTAAACATCACCGTATGCGTGACGGGCGATTGTGATAGGCTTTGTCCATGTGGGGATATAGGGCTCGATACCCTTTACGATTATAGGTGTACGGAAAACAGTTCCGTCAAGAGCTGCACGGATAGTTCCGTTAGGCGATTTCCACATCTGAGTAAGATTATACTCCGGCATTCTTGCTGCGTTAGGAGTGATAGTCGCACACTTTACAGCA
>JAAYBK010000321.1 GCA_012718885.1 Ruminococcus sp.
AACAACAATCAGTACGGCGGCTACAACCAGTACGGTCAGAATTATAATCAGTATGGCCAGGGATATAACGGCTATGGCTGCTATGTTGATCCGGAAAAGGCTTCAAGGATCGCAGCCGGTGAGGTCATCAGCCCTGCATATGTGGGCTTCGGTGACGCAATAAAGCTGTTCTTCAAGAACTTCACCAATTTCAGCGGCCGTTCAACAAGAAGTGAATACTGGTATGTTGTACTGTTCAATATGATGGTCAACATTGTAATAAGCTTCCTTACAACAGGGATAACAATAAGTATCGGAGATGATACTGCGACAAATGTTTTCAGCCTGATCTACTCTCTGATAATACTTATCCCCGGACTATCTCTGGTGGTAAGACGACTGCATGATATAGGCAAGAGCGGCTGGTGGTATCTGATATTATTCACCTGTGTCGGCGCATTCGTGATATTGTACTGGTTCTGTCAGCCAAGCAGCCCTTCAAATCAGTACGGACCAAGCGCAAACGAGCTCTATGGCGGACAAGGCTATGGCAATGGCGGTCCAAATAATTACAACAGATTCTGAATGAAGCAGACCGCTCTCAGGCGAGGGCGGTCTTTATTATAATATTCTTTGTTCACAAAATGTTTACAATTCCAGGTGCACATCAGCACTGCTTTGAACGTCAATCATTATGAAGGGAGGTAAAAGCGTGTCAGTTGATCTGAATGAACAATACGATAAGATCTTCCGTTACTGTTATTTCAAAGTCAGGAACAGGACTGTTGCCGAGGATATAACTCAGGAGACCTTCCTGCGGTTCTTTGAGAGACAGAACAAGGAGAACGACATCGTGAAGGAAATGCACTATCTGTACACAATAGCCGGCAATCTGTGTGCAGACCAGTTCCGGAAAAAGCAATCGGAGGAACTGACCGATGATATCCCCGACGATAAAGATCACGAGGACGATATACTTACGAGCGTTGCTCTTGGCAGTGCAATGAAGAAGCTTTCCAATGAGGAAAGGGAACTCATAATACTGAGATATGTGAACGAGGTCCCTGTCAGCGTACTGAGCAGATTGTACGGTATTTCGAGGTTCGCAATGAGCCGAAGGATAAGGAGGATAGTCTCCTTCCTTAAAAAAGAATTCAACGGAGAGGAGGAATACCATTATGAAGAGAAAGCTGAAGAAAGCCATACAGGAGTCTTTTGATTTCCCTGAAGCAGCCCATAAGGCTGAGTTCCTTAGGGAGCACGGTGTTCCCGCCGAAGAAGAAACACGCCGGCATTTCATACCGATACCGCTCAGGATAACTGCTGCCGCAGCTGCCTGTGTACTTGCCATAGGACTCTGGAATATAGGAAAAGAACCTGCGATCAGCCGAAAGGATGACGGTGGGAACAATATCATCACCACTGATGAACACGGTGCATCTGACATTATCACATCTGCACCTGATGTACCGATCGTTACTACCGCAGCAGGTTCTGAGCCAGCGATCAGAACAACGACTTCAGCAGGCGATATATCAGAAAATAATGCTATATCCGTTTCAACTGCTGTAACATCTGCCATGAATGATATAAAGCCACAGAGTAAAACTACAGCGCCCGAAGTAAGTCAGCCTCCGAAAAAAACAAATAAAGTCCCTGCGGCAGTAACTACTGCCGTAGATCCCGGGACTGTTATCACTACCACAACTGGTGGATACGAGCTCAGTGACTACGAAAGGAGCGTTATAATGAAAAAAGTATCATTATTTATATCAGGAGCACTTGCAGCAAATTCATTCTTCATACCTACTGCAAATGCCTCATATAAGCTGGAAAATCAGCAGTATTACAACGAAGAAGCCTATCTGGAGATGATGCAGAACGGTGAGCTGGATACCGATATCAATATGGACGGCAAATTCGATCTGATTGATTGCCGTCTGTTGGATTGGTATACAACGAGAGAGTTTTATGAAGACACAGTTCTCGATATAACTCCGGAGATCATAGCCAATATCGAAAAGATCGGCGACTATGACGGGGACGGAGAAATAAGCTGGTTCGACTCAGAGGTTCTCATGCATCACTTCATGCTGAATAATGACGTCAGCTATGATTACTGTGATCCGACATTTTATGATCCGGATTTTGTTCCGGTGCCATTAGATCTGGGTGGACTGACCTATGTTGCGAACGCAACTGCCGATTATATGTTTGCTGAGAGTTTCTTCTGTAGAATGAACAATATCAGTGCCGGATATACAGCACTTGAAAAGTTTATAGATAACGGCGGTATGGATCTTGATGTAAATGAGGATGGAAAGGTTGATATAAAGGATTATCTTTACTTTTCTGTTTTTGCAGAGGAAAGGCCGGACAACATTGTCCTTCCGGAAAATATTAGGGAGCGGGTTCGTGAAGAATACTTCAAGATTCCGCATATGGAGACTTGCTTCCATAATGTGAGAACTTCGATACGTGGCTTTATATCCGGATATTTTGCTTCACACCTTACCCTTATGCCGGAGTATTTTGAAAACGATTTCTATGATTCGATCGTTAACGGATCAAGTGAGTATTGGCCAGGCGGTTCACTTAAACAGGGCGCAATAGCCATGGGTATCGAATCGGATGAATATGAAGAATTCAGGATAGATGAAGACCTGTTCAAGGAATGTCTGGTAAATTACTATATGGATGTTAAAAACGGCAGGGCTGCTGCTCCGGATGTAAATATGGATGGCAGATTAGATGAGGCTGATATTAAGGTATCCTCTATATTCTTTGGAGATAAGGTAATGGGGAATACCGCTGCTGAAAGCGAGCTCCCAGAAAACGTATGGAACAACTTCGCAAATAACTGCGATTTCAGCGGAAACGGCACGAGCGGTGATATATATGATATAATGATCGTGCAGGTATATCTGTACCTGACAGATGACAGCGCTTTGATATCATCTTCCGCAAATGTGAATGCCAGAACATTCAGTACCGGAATGTCAGCAGACGAAGTATATGATATGCTTGCCGACACAGATATAGCCCGTTCAGGCGATGCAGACAGCGACGGTAAAATGAAGATGAACGACGCAGTCCTGGTAATGCAGACAATTTCCAATGCCGATACATATCAGCTTACATCAAAGGGCAGATTCAACGCCGATGTAAACAATACAGGCGACGGAATAACTCCGAACGACGCTCTCGGCATACAGAAAGCACTCTTAGGCCTTGAGCCCTAAACCCGGCATAGTAGAGAAAAAGAATAGAAAATATATAATATAAAAAAAAGTATCGCCTTAGGCGATACTTTTTTATGCATTTATTATTTTTTCTTAGCGAGGTACTTGAAGAAGAAAGAATCCTCATATTCGCCGAAGAAGTTATTTCTGAAGCCGTCCTCAAAGAGGTCGATATGCTCAGCCTCTATAGCTACCTCGGGATTATTGCCGTGGTCGATAGTAGTATTGACGGATCTTACGACCTCGTGGTAAGCGGTAAGGCCGCCCACTGAGAGCAGGATGATTATAGCAGCGGTCTGCTTGATATCCTTGGCCTTGCTTGATTCAGCCAGAGCGCTCATAATAAGAATGAACAGAACTACCAGAGAAGGTATTGACGCACGCATTACAAAATCCACATGAGGGCCGAAGCTTATCATAGGAACTATGAGCAGAGTTGCCATAGATACCCAGTAAAGGGGATCATGCTTCTTTCTTGTATAGATAGCGAAGTAGTAGACCATGAATTCGAGCAGTACGAATATCAGGTATGACATTCTCAGCCTGTCCATTTCAGTTTTGCGGAAGCCGTCTTCGCTGGTGGAGTTGGATTTCAGGAATAGGAACGACAGCAGAGCCATCATTACGCCGCAGACGGCATTCTGTACAGTAAAGGCCTCCTTAGCGATAGCGATAACGTTGTCCTTGACCACCTTTTTCTTGTCATAGGACTGGATAATGCGTCTGATACCTATGCAGGCGAGTATGGGCAGCATACCGATGGACGGCAGAGTACATCCCATGAAGCTGAAAGCGTAGATGAATATTATCGAGCGGTTGTCCTTCTGATGCATCAGCAGGAGGGTTATCACCCATGCAGGGATAGCCTGGTTGAATACCCAGAAGAGCTGAGTTGTCATTGACGACATCTGGAAGCCGGGAGCCCAGTTCTCAAGGTGGTTGCTTGTGAACCAGAGATGACCGCTGGAGTTGAAGAGCACGAAATCTCCTACAGCGTCAAGTCCGCTGAAGCAGATGAAAGCCAGGACTATCCAGGGAGAGAACTTCTTGAGGAGTCCGGAGATAAGCGTCATTACCAGAAGCACACCGGCCACGCACCAATAGAAGAGTACCAGTCTTGCAATTTCTATACCCCATATCTTTCCGGCGCAGGCAGCAGGGAGCCAGAGGGCAAAGTAGTATATCATTGCCACCGGCTTCTGGAAATAGGGCTGTGTGTCAGTGATGATGACAGGCCAGTCGTTTTCCACCAGTTTTTCGAGGATGCCGTTCCTCCACATATGGTCATAGTTCTGGAATGCAAATCCGCCTATACCTGAAAGGTATACCCAGATAACTGCCATTGCAGCCATGAGCACAAGTTTGGGGAGATTTGCACGGGTTATCTGTGATACATCCATTTTCGGAGCGCTTTTCAGTGCAAGCAGCAGTCCGGCTGTCAGGACAGCGAACATCAGCATTGCAATAGGAGTTTTTAGCCAGCCGAAGAAGAATATATACATAGGTATTGCAAGATAGATATATCCTAACTGGATAGGAAGACTTGAAGAGTCTTTTTTCTTGAAAGTGAAGAGGTTTTTCTTAAATACAGTAGAGTTGTCAGTCTTAGGCTTATCAGCCTTTTTTTCAGCTTTCTTTGCTGTTTTTTCCTTTGTTTCAGCCATTTTATTTTCCTTTCCGGACATCCCATTCGGTCAGATGTCCTTTGCGGCACAGAAAAGCCTTTTCAGCCAGCTCTGCCATTGGCAGGTCTGACAGCGAATCGGAATAGAAACCGTTGACGGTCTCATGGGGATATATCTCCCGGAAACGCTTTACCTTTTCTTTGCCCTTGCAGTTCTCACTGCTGAATTTTCCTGTCCTTATATCCACCTCAGAGGCGATGAGCTTCTGTATCCCCAGCTCCTTTGCCGGGATCTCAAGCAGAAATGCAGGTGAAGCTGATATCACAACATCGGTGGTCTGTTTCTGTGCGGTGTACCAGGGCATTATCTTCCGCAGATTCTTCTTCCAGAAGAGCTGCACATCGCTCTGTACATCCGGGACAGATGAGAGGAAGCGGAAGAAGATCTCCTTCCACTCTTTTGTGGAGCATTTACCCAGCTTATGTTTTACCGCAGCAAGGCAGGCTGCCGGGAAAAAGCGCACCATGCCGGGATGGCGTTTCAGCATGAAGAGGTAAAAATCAACAGTGCTGTCGCCCTTGTAGATAGTACCGTCAAAATCGTATACGTTCACTCAGCACCTCCGGGAAATAGATCTGTACGAAGATGAAGGCGGCATATACTGCACCCAGCAGGATCAGCAGCTTATCCCCGAGGATAACGTCCACAGGATTGCCGTGCTTGTCGCTTTCAAGGTCGTAGGTGTATCTCATTATCATAACTATGACCAGCGGAGTGGTGTATATCATACCCGGCAGAGCGCCTGAATCCACGCTCCAGAGGGCATAGAACACAAGGAATATTGCCAGATACATATACATACTGCTGTTCAGGTAGTTCTGTGTATAAAGTCCGAGAACGGAACGGGTGGAGTCGCCGCAGGCCATTTTCTCGTTCCTGCGCTTTCCGAATGCCATGAAAAGTGAGAGGGCTATGAGGGTGAGGTAGAGCCAGCTCGATATCACGACTCTGGTTATATATGAGCCGTAGAACATTCTCAGCACGAAGCCTGAAACGAGGATCACCAGGTCTATTACCGGTTTGTTTTTCCAGGACTTGCTGTACATGAAGTTCAGCAGAAGATAGAGCACAGGTATCAGTCCGCCTGCACTTGTTCCGCAGATCAGCACATTAATGACCAGTGCTGCCGCAGTAACTATGCTGAAGAGTGCTATTCCTTCGGCCTTTGAGACTGCACCGCTTGCCAGAGGCCGCTTGCATTTTACCGGGTGGAGCCGGTCTTTTTCGATATCGCATAGGTCGTTGATGATATATATCGCTGAAGAGCACAGGGCGAACACTGCAAATCCTGCGATGAGCTTTAGGATGATGCTGTCTTTCAGAAAGACGCCGCCGTAGAATGCCGGTATCAGAACGATGAAATTCTTGATCCAATGCTTGATACGCATAAGCGTGCAGTAGGATCTGATTTTTCCTGCCATATTCTTCCCCTTGATCTATCGGATTTATTGATGTTATATGCGGACTTTTTGTCCCTGACAGGGTGGTCCTGTTATCAATAGTCATACAAAGTAATTATATCCCATTTGCGGTGTTTTGTCAATAGCGCAGGTGCTGAAAACGACTGTATATGATTCCTTCCAATTATAAGACGGATGAGCAGCGGTTTTCTCTTAAAAAATATCAAAAAAAATCCGGACTCCATGAAGAAGTCCGGAAAATTCTATATGTTACTTTACCTTTGAAAGATACTTGCCGTCGTCATTCCACTTATAGAGACCTGTTTCAACGAGGAGCTGAAGGTTATCCTTAGTTATAACATAAGGAACGAGCAGGTAGGACTGAACGTACTTTTTACCGTTGTTGTAGGAGCCTGTATCGTAGGTAACTTCCATAGGAAGGGAGTCTACAAGGCCTGCTGCCGGAACTTTTCCTTCCAGGATAGTCTTACAGACTTCAAATGTAGCGATCGCTTCGTCGTTGAGGTTTTTATATACAGTCATAGCCTGTTTGCCGTCAACGATATTGCGGAGGTTATCCTCATCTCCGTCCTGGCCTGTGATGATAGGCTGATTTGCACCGGTATAGACTGAATCGATAGCCTGAGCAACACCCAGTGCAGTCGAGTCGTTTGAACATACTACAGCATCGAGTAATGTTCCGGCAGGATAATTGGAAGAAAGGGTCTTTTCCATATCTTTCTTTGCATTTTCAGGCAGCCAGTCCTTTGTTGTTACCTTTTCAAAGGTGTTCTTGCCGGATCTGACAATGAGCTTGCCGCTGTCGATATAGTTTACGAGAGTATCATAAGCACCGTTGAAGAAGTAACGGGCATTGTTATCCGCCTCATCACCGCTGACAAATTCGATGTTATAAGGACCGCTCGTATCATCGAGCTGGAGCTGCTCCTTTATATATTCTCCCTGGAGCTTGCCTACCGTAGCATTATCAAAGGATACATAGTAAGTAATAGCATCTGTATCCATAATGAGTCTGTCATACGAAACAACAGGGATATTCTTTGCCTTTGCGTCATCGAGGGTCTTTGACAGCTTTTTTCCGTCAACAGCTGCGATCAGGAGCAGGTCGACATCCTTTGCCACCAGGCCTACGATGTCATTGTTCTGCTTTGTTGCATCGTTGTCGGAGTAGGTGAGGATAACGTTGTATCCTGCTTCCTCGAATTTGTTTTTGAGAAATTCACCGTCAGTGTTCCAACGCTCAAGATTCTGAGCCGGCATTGCTATACCGATAGTTTTATCTCCAGGGTTTGATCCAGCAGTTTCTGAACTGGATGAAGTTTTTCCACAGGCAGCGAGGGAGCCGCCCATGACCAATGATGTTATTGCTGCAATAACTTTTTTCATACCTAATTTCCTCCTTAGCATTGTTGCCCCCCATAGAATGCCAAAACATTTTTACATCATTATTTTACACCGGAAAATAGGCATTGTCAATACATTTTGATATATTTTAGTGAAATGAATAACTACATATATGTCCATGTGTGCAAACCGCCGATGAATTATTAATAGTCGCAAAACAGATGATTAAAAAAATGCGAATTATCTTGCGCAGATGGATTCTGCCATATACCGACAGTCTTAAATGCAATTGTAACAATTATACCATATGTAATTTTTTGGAAGAAATTATATTATCAAAAATTCTTTGCCTGCTGCTGTAAAAGCTTATAAAAAAATCTTTACTTACAGTACATTAAGCAACCGGGAGCATATTATTTTTCAAGAAGTCTTTCTCTTCTGATATCCTGATAGAACAGGCCGTGTTTTGTGCAGTACCAGACAAGTCTGCCGGAGCGGTAAAGCGGAAGATGCACCTGCACTCCCCATTCCGGGTACTGCCTGAACAGCATTGCGGCGCTGTCTGAAACATAGGCAACGAAGGAGATATAGTGATCCTTTGTCATCTCATGCTCTGAGGTTATGGACCATTCTCCGCCGATATCCTCTGTAATAAGGCGGTCAGTCTCTTCTGCCCTCTGCGGTTCAAGTGCAGCCAGTTTATTTCCGCAGCAGGTAATATCTGCATCTGATGATGATGTGATGATATTCCCGCAATCCATGCATACGTAAAATCTCAGCTTTTTCATATTTCCTTTCTCTCTTTCATTTTTATTCATTTCTCCTGTCAGCAGCGAGCGGATATCGGTGCCGAAGATGTCGGCGATCTGTGAGAGCAGTGAGACATCCGGGCAGCCGTTGCCGCATTCCCATTTAGATACGGCTTTATCGCTGACGTTAAGGCTTTCCGCAAGCTGCTTTTGAGTTAGACCTGAGTCGGTCCGGAGCTTTTTAATAAGTGCGCCTGTTTTTATCTGATCCAAAATTATCACCTCTCTGTTGTGTGGAGCATTTTTGCTGCTGTTACCTTATTCTACACTGCATCCGCATAAAAGTCAATCTACGTTCCGTAGATTAACAGTTCATAAAACAGAAAGCGGTGGTATATACCACCGCTTGATATTCAATATATCATCAGTTCTGTCCGTTAATAAGCTCTTGTCTCATCATGCAAAGGTCAAAGCCGTCAAGCTTTGCGTCTTCACAGAGATCAGCAGCCTTCCAGTCACTGAGTTTTGTGCCGGGAACTGAGAGAAGCCATTTCTGAAGCAATACCAGATCAGCAGTATTGAAGCTGCCGTCTTCGTTCACATCGCCCCTTACAGTCTTTTTCTCACCGAAATTTGCCGTGATCGTCATTGCTTCTTTAAGAGTTACGGTGACAGTCTGATCGCTGCCGGAGATACCGCTGCTCCAGCCTGTGAACACAGCGTCCTCATCCGGTATGGCAGTCAGCGTTACCGGGCAGTCAGCCGAATATTCGCCGCTCCAGCCGCCTGACAGATCGGGAGTTATGGAGTTGATGCGTATCCTTCCGTTTCCGCTTGCATTGAGAGTGACGGTCTGCATGGACTTTGAAATGCCCAGATAATTCTGCATATCCTCAATTGTATACTTTTTCCTCTCACGGAAGAACTTCTGTATCTGCGGGAGAGTAGTGTTGAGGTACTGCTGTCTGTTATAGCTGAGATTGCTGTCCTTTGAGCCGCCGAAGAATCCCCACCAGCGGAGGGTAGTGTAAGCCAGAGGCTCTGTATAGTCCCTGCTGTACACATTTATCATGTCGTCCACTTTTTTCTGTGAGAGTACTTCGTTTGCATAGTCACAGTAGACATTGACGAATCTGCTGCGGAAGTCCTTGTTATTGAGGTGGTTGCTGAAGAGGTTTGTGGGGGCATAGTCTCTTGCGTCCTCATTATTCTCCATATGGCGGAAGCTGTCGTAGGCATAGCCCTCAACGCCTCCGAAATCCGCATAGGTCTTGCCCATAGTGTAGTCGTAGTCGAAGGATATCATTCGCCACTTTCCGTCGCTGTATGGATTGCCCTCGATAGGCTTGCCGGTATTGCGCCACATACCGCAGTTGCGGTTTGGCCAGTCATATGTTCCGAGATAGAGGCCTGCTGCATAGTGGTCAATAAGGCTGTCGATGTCGATAAAGTCGCAGACTGCCTTGTAATTTGCCTCATTTGTCAGATCAGCCTTTGCGTACTTGTCAGCTAATTCAAAGAAGCGGTCACATTCTTCCTGAGAGCCTTCCTCCAGCTCTCCGTTTTTTATCATGGCAACGTCCTTCTTGTCGATGCCGTAATTGGACTCGATGAAGTAGTCTGACAGCTTTTCAATCATTTCATAAAGTCCCCAGTATTCACCGTTGAGGAAAACGACGCACTGCTGCATATCCTGAGTGGTGAGCGAGTCTCTGTCGGCCACCAGCTTCTGAGCGAATCCGTCACGGAGACGTCCCTCCTCGCCCACAGCTCTGAGTGAGATCGAGTCATATTTATCGATGAGCTTTCCCTGCCAGTCGTTGTTGCCGGGGATAAGCGGATAATTGATCTTTGAAGCACCGTAGTCGCTTCTTGCATATAGGTGGAAGCTCTTCTGGGCGGTGTTTCGTGTGGATGCGCCCTTGATACGGATGCCCATATTCTGTTCAGCTATATTCTCACCGTTGCTGAAAACGGTTATAGTGGCCTCGCGTTCCCAGTCCTTCCCGTGGCAGAAGAAGTTGGAGACATTATCCGTATCCCAGACGCTCTTCTTCGGATCATAGGAGGAGCTGTTTTTCCATTTGAGGTACTGATTTCCTGTGACATAGATTCCCTTGTCCGGATCGAACAGGTTTGCCGGATCGGTCACGAGAGATACTACCGTCAGGTCCTTGTATTTTGCAAGATCGCTGCTGGTAATGAAGTATGTCTGGCTGATCGTTCTGCTGAAGGTGCCGTCTGCATTTTTAGCCGCAGCACGGACAACAGTGGCCTTATCCACATTGAAGGGAGGCTTCTTATAGCCTGTTCCTCTTGAAATGGATGTTGCGGAGTTATCGTTCTCCTCGTAGGCGGAGTAGATATTCGGCTCTCTTGA
Organism: Ruminococcus sp.; assembly: GCA_012718885.1. Lineage (GTDB taxonomy): Bacteria > Bacillota > Clostridia > Oscillospirales > Ruminococcaceae > Ruminococcus. The sequence goes on from JAAYBK010000321.1 coordinate 10,801, forward strand.
CCTGTCCCGGACAGTTATCGGAGCGGAATAGACCTGAGCGGTAGATGATGTCAGCGGGTCGCTGCCGTCTGTGGTGTAATAAATAGTATCGGAGCTGTTTGCGGACAGAGTAAGCGAAAAGTCTGTTCCGTAGAATCCAGATCCTGCGGAGAATACAGGCGCAGAAACAACGCCTGCATTGGCCTTTGCTGGAGTAGGCTCCATTATCTCAAAGGTCTCGCTGCCGTCAGGAGTTCTGCCGTATGTAACGTCCTCGCCCAGTGTAGGCAGGTCTACCTGCTGGATAATCTTGCCGTCAGGGCTTGACAGCACAACGGTATCACCGTTCTTGCTGAGTGCAAATCCGGTGTGCAGCTCAGCGGCTGTGGAATTCTGCTTGGAAGCGAATACAATCATATGCTCTTTCGGAGCGAGTATGGTGCCGCTGGGGAACGTGAAGAAAAGCGGCTTGTCGGCACTGTCGGAAAGTCCGTAGCCGGACAGGTCAGCGGCGGAACTGCCGGGGTTGTACAGCTCTATCCAGTCGGAGTAAGCTCCGTAGCTGTCAGCAAGGCAGTTCTTGTTTTGTGAGCAGACCTCGTTTATGCAGACGGTCGGCTCGGCGGCGCAGACGATATGCCCCACATTCAAAGGCATAGCAGATGCAGATACAGCACCTGCAAGTATCGCTGCGGCAAATCTGTTTTTTAGTTTCACAATGGATCCCTCTCTCTCAATAGTGAAATTTGTTGTCCGATCAGACAGGGAAGATAAGACGCCGAAGGCGCAGAAAGAGAGAGCTCCGGGCAGACTTCACCCAATGGGGTGAAAGGTCGCCTGATGACAGAGACAGCCTCGCCAGTTCAGGTACAGTGCTCCCTGAAAAGTGATCCGGAAAGCTAAGCTGCTTTCGGACGGCTGTCGTATTTAGTTTCTCCAATTGGCCTTGCCAACGATCTTAATGTCCCGAATCCGGTCAAACAGATTTTTGCCGTATATGTGCTAAGTAAATTATATCTGCAAAACAAGGCTTTGTCAAGGGGAAAATCAGGTTCAGATGCCGGAAAAATGAAAGCTGCTGACCTGGCAGACATATTCCCGGGAATGGTGATTTTGTTTCTGCTCATTCGTGATGGTTCATATATTTCTCTAAAAAAGCAATAAAAATCTATAAATAATTCCGGATTGTCTCTTGCTTGTTTTCAAATGCCATGATATAATAAGTGTGATCGCAATTCGGTTAAAGAAAGTTCGCTGGCAGATCGTTCCCGGAGCCGCCTCACAGGCTTCCGGGGAGCTGTATGCGGCTTCTGAAATAAATATATAGACCGGAGGGGAATTTAATGAAGAAACACAAAAAAATGGCCGCCATTATATGTGCGGCCGCAATGTCATTGACCTCGCTTCAGGGCTTGCCGGGAAAGAATACAGTACCGGTGCTGAGTGTCAGTGCGGCAGATGCAAACGATCCGGATCTGATACTGCGCTATACCTCTGAGGCAGGAACGTACAGTACGGACAATGCGTTCAACAATGACGAGTCCTTCTACAAGGCGCTCCCGCTGGGAAACGGAAGGATCGGAGCTATGGTCTACGGCAACTGCCCGACAGAGTGGATAGACCTGAACGAATCCACAGTCTGGAGCGGCGGACCGGGTTCAAACGACAGGTACGGTGCGGCGGATCATCTCAAAGAGGTGCAGGAGCTGCTCTCACAGGGAAAGTACAAGGAGGCCAACGCCATAATCAGTTCAAAGATGATAGGCGGCGGACAGGCCAAGTACCAGAAGGTGGGTATGCTGAAGATCGCCACAGGTCATGAAAAGCCCGGCGATTACAGCCGCCAGCTGGATATGAACACCGGTGTTGCCACTACCTCCTATACCTGCGGCGGAAAGCGCTATGTCCGGGAGAGCTTTGTGAGCTATCCGGATCAGGTCATGGTCACCCGTATCACCTGTGATTCAGCAGGAGGAGTTTCCTGCCGGATCAGCTACGACGGACTGCTGAACGGAGGAATTTCCACCGACGGCGACACTATCATCGCCACAGGCCACGGTGACGATGATGTCAATACCAGAGGCGCTGTATATTACTGTGCGAGGACGAAGGTGATACCGGAGAAAGGTACTCTCACAGCAGGCCAGAACAGCATTGATCTTAACGGAGCCGATTCCGTTGTGCTGGTGACGGCTATCCGCACCAACTTCATAGACGCCAATACCTGCAACGGCGATGAGAAGGGCGACTCTGCCAAGGATCTGAAAGCGGTATCCGGCAAGAGCTATGATGAGCTGTATCAGCGCCACATCGCAGACTTCTCAGAGATGATGCACCGTGTTGATCTTGATCTGGGCGGCGACACATCGGCAAACGCCTCCAAGACTACCGATCAGCGTGTGAAGGAATTCGGCACAACGAATGATCCGAAAATGGTGGAGCTGCTGTACCAGTACGGCCGTTATCTGCTGATATCAGCCTCCCGTGACGGACAGCCCACGAACCTTCAGGGCATATGGAACAAATACTCCGCACCGGCATGGGGCAGCAAGGCTACCACCAATATCAATTACGAGATGAACTACTGGCCGGCACTCACCACCAATCTTGCGGAATGTTTTGAGCCCTTTGTGGAAAAGGCAAAGGCACTGACAGTCTCCGGACACGAGACTGCGAAGGTGCAGTACGGCATAGACGAGGGCTGGGTGCTGCACCACAATACAGACCTATGGAACAGGACAGGCCCTATAGACGGCTCATGGGGAATGTGGCCCACAGGCGGAGCATGGATATCGAATATGCTCTATGACGCCTATGAATTCAATCAGGACAAGGACTACCTCAAGGACGTATACCCTGTTATACAGGGCAGTGCAGCCTTCCTGAACAAGCTTATGATACCGCAGGAGATAGACGGCAAGACCTATATGGTAATCAGCCCCAGCGCATCCCCGGAGCTTCCGCTGCCGGGCTATAACTGGGATGACAACGTTTACTGCTCTTACAGCGTGACTATGGACAATGCCATTACAAGGGAGCTGTTTTCCGATGTGGTAAAGGCGGCGGACGAGCTTGGTGCAGATACCGATTTCAGGAACTCCGTATCACGCAGTCTCTCTCAGATAAAGCCACCTGCGATAGGCAAGTACGGCCAGCTAATGGAGTGGGCTTACGACTGGGACAGCGCCAGTGAAACTCATCGCCATATCTCTCATATCTACGGACTATTCCCCGGCAACGAGTACAGTCCCTCCACAAATCCCACTGTCAGCAATGCTGCAAAGAACGTGCTGGAGAGGAGAGGCGACCTGGGTACAGGCTGGTCTGAGGCCTGGAAGCTGAACTGCTGGGCAAGACTTGAGGACGGCGAGCACGCCTATGATCTTGTGAAGATGCTGATAACTCCGGTCAACGGTACAGAGAGCGGCCGACTTTACACCAATCTCTGGGACGCTCATCCGCCTTTCCAGATAGACGGCAATTTCGGTTTCACCTCCGGCGTGACGGAGATGCTTCTACAGAGTCAGAACAATGAACTGTCGCTTCTGCCCGCCCTTCCCTCAGCATGGAGTGACGGTCATGTGAACGGCCTTTGTGCGAGAGGAAATTTTGAAGTAACCTCAATGAAGTGGAGCGGCGGCAAGCTGACTGATGTTACCATACTATCCAGGTCAGGCAATGACTGCACAGTACGTTACGGCGGCAGAAGGATCAGCTTTGAAACGGAAAAGGGCAAGGAATACCACCTTAACGGCAGACTTGAACCCAAGGAGGAGGTAAAGCGCCTTGCAAATATAGCTCCCACCGGAAAAGCCTCTGCGAATCTGGGCGAGGCCACTGCTGCAATAGACGGCGCACGAAATACAAGCTGGGATATACCGGCCGACACAAGAAGCAATTATATCACCGTAGATCTTGGAAAAGAGACTGAGATCAGAAGATGGGGCATGAGATTTGCCGACAATAACAGCTATGCCGCAGATATACTGCTGCATTACAGCACGGACGGCTCACAGTGGGAGGAACCGGAAAGCGTCTATGGCAATACCAAACCTTCGTTCATGCGTAATATATCTCCGGTGAGCGCACAGTATTTCCGGATCTATATCAAGGCTCCCGCAGGCGCAGAGACTGTGAAGACAGCAGAATTTGAGCTTTGGGGAGAGAATATCGGTGGAGCAGCAGCCGGCATTTCTCCATACAATGTTATGGAGGCCGAGGAAAGCGATATAATGGAGGGCGGCATCCAGATCGAGAATAATGATGGCTACAGCGATATTGGGTATATACAGGACGGCTGCGTTTTCGGATTCTGGGATGTTGATTTTGCATCCGGTGCGGAGAAGTTCAGCATTCGTGCTTCGAGTGCCGGCGAGGGAGGTACTGTCGAGATACATCTTGACAGTCCGGACGGTCCTCTTGCAGGCAGATGTGCGATAGACGTTACCGGAAGCTGGGCGGATTACCAGACGTATTCCTGCGATGTTTCCGGATGTATAGGCTTGCAGGATCTGTATCTGGTCTGCCGTGGAGAAGAGGGATATCTGTTCAACGTGGACAGTATCCAGTTCACCGCAAGGGCTGTAAAGCAGGGGGATGTGAATGGAGACGGCAGCTTCACCCTTGCTGACATCGTAGTTCTTCAGAGGTGGCTTCTGTCAGTACCTGATACAAAGCTTGCCGACTGGAGAGCCGGCGATCTCTGTGAGGATGGAAGGCTGGATGCATTTGACCTGACACTTATGAGAGAAATGCTGCTTGCACAATAACGGGACAAAAAGGCTCATGCTTAAGGGGAATACTTATATAGAAGTATATGACAGTTACTCGGGGAAAACCTTTCTGAGGCAAGGTTCTTCCCCGAACCCCTTTCCAAAGACTTTTAATCTAAAATTTTCCCCAGATAGGGCGCACCCATGTATTACTACATGGGCTTTTTTACTTGCGTGCGCCCTATCTGGGGAAAATTAAGATTAAAAGTCTTTGGAAAGGGGTTCGGGGAAGAACCTTTCCTCAGAAAGGTTTTCCCCGAGTATCTGACATATACTGCTATATAAGCACCGCACATATTGGTATCAGCTTTTATTATTGTGAAAGTATTATTCCTGACCTCTTAAATTTCCCCATTGTGGAGTGAGATCGGTCACTATCTTTAAGAGATATTCCTGGATTTTGAGAGCATCCTTAGGAGAAATTCCATCGTGGGTGTCAGTCACATCCGCATTGCGCTTGCCGCGGAGAGTGAGATGAGTAGCCTCTGAGCCATCTATTCCGTATCTGTCAGCGTTAGAGATCGACTGCATGATAAGAACAGCGTCGTTCATCTTTACATTGCCGTCAAGGTCGGCATCGCCCCATACGATCTCAGGCTTGAGGAATACCAGTGTTGCAAGACCGTATTTTGTATTTCCTTCGCCATCGATATACTCCGGAATATAATCAATATCTCCTGATACTATATCTCCTACATAGAATTCAGGCAGATACTTAAACATTGCTGTATTCTCATCATAATATACTCTTATTGGTCTTTCGCTGTAAAGAGTGATGCTTTCGTCATCATATCCCATTACCTCAGCCTTTTCTATATCAATATGTTTTTTCTGAGGTGTAGTTGATGTGGTTGTAGTCGTGGTGGTTGTCTGTGTTGTTGTAGTGGTAGTTACTATTTCGGGATCGCCCTTGAACTCATAGTTCTCGTTGATCTCTGGAGCACTCTTTTCCAGTGCCTTTACTGCAGAAGCATCTCCGCCATATTTGCTTACA
>JAAYBK010000322.1 GCA_012718885.1 Ruminococcus sp.
GACAATATATTTGTTGTAGTAGGATATCTGGGCGACCAGTTCGGCTACCTGACAGAGAAATACCCGAATGTCGAGATAATCAGAAACGACGCATACGAGACCGTGAACAACATCTCGTCAATATATTTCGCAAGAGAGGTTCTCAGAAAGGGCGACTGCTTTATCTGCGAGGCTGACCTTTATGCTGCCGATGAAGACCTTTTCTGCGGTGCTCCCGACCATTCATGCTACTACGGAAAAATGGTGGAGGGACACTCTGATGACTGGGTGTTCGACCTTGACGAAAACGGCTTCATCACCCGTGTCGGAAAAGTTGGCGATGACCGCTACAATATGACCGGTGTTGCCTTCTTCAAAGCAGATGACGCTGCTGTTCTGGCTGATGCAATAGAGAGCACCTACGGCACAGAAGGCTACGAGGATCTATTCTGGGACGATGTAGTTGACCGCAATCTCGACAAGCTCCGCCTGATAGTCCATCCCGTTGCACACGAAAGCATCGTTGAGATAGACACTCCCCAGGAGCTTGAAGAAGTAAATAAATTATTCGGAGGAAAAAATGAAAGCTGAGACCTTAATGAAGATAACCGGCGCTGATTTCTATACCGGCGTCCCCGATTCACAGCTGAAGGCGCTCTGCAACTGCCTGATGAACACCTATGGCATTGACAAGAAGCACCATATCATTGCCGCTAACGAAGGAAACTGCACAGCTCTCGCCGCAGGATATCACCTTGCAACCGGCAAGGTGCCTGTAGTATATATGCAGAATTCCGGTCAGGGAAATATCATAAACCCTGTAGCCTCACTGCTCAACGATAAGGTCTACGCTATCCCGATGATATTCGTCATCGGCTGGAGAGGCGAGCCCGGCATCCATGACGAGCCGCAGCACATATATCAGGGCGAGGTCACTGTAAAGCTCATGGAGGATATGGACATCCGCACATTTATCATAAGCAAGGATACCACTGACGAGGAGGCTGCCGCCGCTATGGAGGACTTCCGCAAGCTCCTCTCACAGGGCAAGCAGGTGGCTTTCATCGTCCGCAAGGGTGCTCTGAAATACGATGAGCCTGTAGAGTACAAAAACAGCAACACCATGCTCCGTGAGGAGATAATCCAGCATATCGCTGACGCTGCCGGCGAAGATCCTATCGTATCCACTACCGGAAAGGCAAGCCGTGAGCTCTTTGAGACACGTACTGCAAGGGAACAAAGCCACAAGTACGATTTCCTCACCGTAGGCTCAATGGGACACAGTTCCTCTATCGCCCTCGGAGTAGCACTGAATAAGCCTGAGAAACGCATATGGTGTATTGACGGCGACGGTGCTGTTCTCATGCACATGGGCTCTATGGCAGTTCTGGGCGCAAACGCTCCGGAAAACCTCATACACGTAGTAATAAACAACGGCGCACATGAAACTGTAGGAGGTATGCCTACTGTCGCTTCATCTGTGGACGTTGTTGCCATCGCAAAGGCCTGCGGATATCCGAATGCCGTTTCTGTTGACAGCTTTGAAGCTCTCGACAGGGAGCTTGAAGCGGCCAAATCAAGACACCAGCTCTCACTTATCGAGGTAAAGTGCTCAATAGGCGCAAGAGATGACCTTGGCCGACCTACAACAACTGCTCTTGAAAATAAAGAGAACTTCATGAAGTTCCTTGCTGAATAATGAAAACAAAAAGACACACTTATGTGTGATACTTATATAGCAGTTATATGTCAGATACTCGGGGAAGAACCTTTCTGAGGAAGGGTTCTTCCCCGAACCCTTTTTCAAAAGGGTTTCCCTCAATATCTAACGTATACTGCTATATGTGTACCACACATATGTGCGTCTTTAATTATTCATCATCGTCTTTTTCGGACTTATCATCGCTGTTATTCTTTTCAGACTCTTCCAATGAATCCAGGTAATAGGATTCCATCGTATTGAGGTAGAACGCAGGATCATGGCAGACATTGTTATATCTTACCTCAAAATGGCAATGGTTTCCGGTGGAGTGGCCGGTAGTGCCGACCTCGCCGATAAGCTGTCCACGCTTCACAGGCTGATCAACTATCGCATGGACAACGCTCATATGAGCATATACCGTCTGATAGCCATTGAGGTGATCTATCTGCACGAAATATCCGTAGCCTCCGGGGTTCCAGCCTGCCGCAACTACCACGCCGTCGGCAGAAGCATAAATATCAGTTCCGCCTGGAGCAGCGATATCCATACCCTTATGGTTTCTTGCGCCGCCGAAATGATCGCTTATCCAGCCACCGTCAACAGGCCATGCAAATTCGCCTGAACCTGTAAGCACCTCTACGCCGGGATCAGGTCTTGCGGCATAGGTACCGATACCCACCTGCTCAACTACTGGCTGCTTTGTGACAACAGACTTTACGGTTTTACGTGAGCGCTCGATACCGTCAACATAAGTTACCTCGATATTACTTCTGCGCTCGCCCATCTCACCCTTGACGAGGATAGCCCTCATGCCCACATTGAGGGACGAGGTCTCCATCTCAACAGTTTCATAGTTCAGGAACGAGAGCGTCTCATACTCCTTCACATACTGTATAGGAAGATAGCTTTCTGTCTCGACAACATTTATTACCTGACCGCCCTTTATCTTCTTTCCGAGCTTAGGATTCAGCTCCTCGAAGCGATCGAGATCCATATTGTATTTCTGAGCAATAGTGACGGCAGTATCTCCGCTCTGGGCGATGTACACGCCCTTCTTTTCGGTAGAAGAGGTCAGCATCTTTATAGTCTCCTGCTGATCTCTGACACTGCTTGCAAGATATATTCCCTTGGTGTATTCGATCTTATTCTTATATGAGATATCCTTTACAACGCCGTCCACATGAAAATCGATGAGTCTGTCGTTGAGGGCATCCTGAACAGGCTCCTTATCCTTTACAGCGCAGATAAACTTTCCGTCGATGTAAATTCCGTATGCCTCGGTCAGTTCCTCGTCTGAGGCTGCCAGCATCTCATTGGCAAGCTGATCCTTGGTGAGCAGCCTGTCGCTGTCGGATACCACTTTAAGAGAAAGATTTGCAGACAGGTCTATCGCCTTGTCATCCTCAAGGTAGGATATTCTCTGCTGTACCTCACGCTCAGCCTCTTCAAAATCCGACTCAGCGCTGATAATACCTATTTCCTTGCCGTTGAATTCAACGGCTATACCGTACTCCTTGCTGGAGCCGATACGTACTATACCTATAAGGAACGCCACCGACAGCACCGGCAGCAGATAGTTGAAAGCTGTATACAGCATACCGTCCTCGCCGAACAGGAACGAGCCTGCAAACTTGGCGACAGAAGCCGCATATTCCTTCCGTCCTATCTTCTTTGCCTTTCTTGTCTCCTTCTGGAGTTCCTTATTTAATTTTATACGATTCCTGATAGATTCTGTGAAGCCTCTGAATATCCAGCGCAGTCCCCGCAGGATATCCACCGCAAGGCTCAGCAGTTCATTCAGCACAAGCTTCACGCCTGTAATTACAGCCATAAGCACTGTTACCAGCACCTTGACAGTACAAAGGCCGAATCTGGCAAAAAGGTCAGTGAAGCTCTTTCCGATGCGTTGGAAAAGCCCCATTTCCGAAACGTCCTCTCCATGACGTTCCTGAGCCATGACAACAGCTCCTTTCCTACATATTACAAATCAGTTACATTGTAATATTATAACAGGGCTGAGTGAAAATACAACGAAAAAAATGCTGAATTTTCCAAAAGCGGCATTTTTTTGTACAAGTGCACAAACATCCGTCTGATATTACTTGTCAAAATGGTAAGAATATTCAAGCATCTCCGGAGTATATCCCTCAAGCTTTTCAAGGAGGGGAAGAACATCCTTCTTTGCAGATTCAAGGTCATGCTCAAGGTAGTTTCCGCACTCAACTGCTGTGCAGCCGGGAATCTCATCGTTATAGTCAGCCACGAAACGGTAAGCGTCCTTTACAAGCTTTATAGCGTCAGCTCCGGACATAGTGTCTCTTGTAAGAAGATAGAAGCCTGTGCGGCAGCCCATAGGCCCAACGTAAATGATGTCCTTGCTGAAAGCAGAGTTTCTTGCAAATGTTGCAAAGAGATGCTCGATAGTGTGGAGCGAGGGAGATGATACATAAACTCCGCCGTTAGGCTTTACCATACGCACATCATAGGTTATAACGTCGCCGTCTATGCGTGATATATACATACCAACTCCGAATTTAGTGTGATCCACCTGAAAGCTTGCGATCTTTTCCATAATTATTTCCTCCGTTTATGTAGTATTTATATTCAGCCGGTGAAGAATCACTCAGCCAATAAGCGATAATATTTCCCGTGGCAGTTCCGAATCCACGGTAACGGCCTCACCTGTAAGAGGCTCTCTGAACATGAGCTTGCCGCAGTGCAGAGCCTGTCTGCCGATATCCTCCCGTGAGCCGCCGTACATATCGTCACCGGCCAGAGGATGTCCCTGGCTGGAAAAATGCACTCTTATCTGATGAGTACGCCCGGTCTCAAGGATGATCTCCTCAAGGGAATATCTGTCATTGCAGGCGATGCGGCAGAA
>JAAYBK010000323.1 GCA_012718885.1 Ruminococcus sp.
TGGAGGAAGGTCTCGCAGAGGGTAGTGGGGAGGTGGTAGATAAGTCTTGCGATACCGAGGTTATCATAGCTTACGATTACCTTATCTGTATCGAATACCTTACCGACTTCGAGAGCCATCTGAGCCTCCTTGAATGAGCGGGCAAGATCCTTTACGCCAACAACTGCTGTACCGATACCAACGTTTACACGAGTATAGAACTCGCTGCTGAGGGTATCTGCGATAGAGCGTGCGAGCTTCTCAAGATCCTTTGAATCTACAGTGCTCTTGAGCTCCTTGACGAGTACGATATCGCTCTCAGTGATATTGAAAACGAAGTCCTTGTTCTTGTCAGGGAAGAGGTTCTGGATGACATCATAAGCGGAGATATCGTTTGCAGAGATGATTCTGATGAGGAATACTGCACGGCTGATCTCGGCATTGAAGTGGAGTTCCCTTGCCTTGATAACGATATCGCCTGGGAGAACGTTATCGAGTATAACATTCTTTATGAAATTGTTTCGGTCATACTTTTCGTCGTAATACTGCTTTATATTTGAAAGAGCAATAGCAAGGATGCTTGCGTACTTAGCAGCAGCGTCATCAACGCCCTCGACGAAAACTGCGTAGTCAGGCTTTACACGGGAGCCGAAGGGCTTATATGTGAAGCCGTCACGGATGAAGATGTCGTGAGAGTCGCTGAGGTCAAGTGAAACGAATTCATTTGTAGTGCCTACACGTGTGAGGTCGCTGCAGGCGATGATGGTGGCTGTTTCGTCAACAACGCCGATAGTAGCGTCGATAGAATCACGCATCTGATGAACTAAACCCTGAAATAATCTGTTGGACATGATTTACATCCCTTCTTTAATTTTATTGATTTTATTCTCAGTGAGGTTTCAGCGAGAACCAGTTTTTCTCATCAACATATTACAAATTGTAACATGTTTTGAGGCTGAATTTGTTAACAAACTGTTAATTTTCTTCTGAAAACTCACAAACATGGCTATATCTGGTAATTTTACTTGCGAGTAAAGTGCAAGTTATATGATTTTTTTGTAACCAAACCGTAACAATTACATTTTTTCCGGCTGAGTTACATTGAGTATCGTAAGAGCGTTCCTGAGAGTCTGTTTTACTGCTGAACAGAGGAGGAGACGGGCATTCATAAGCTCAGGAGTCTCAGCGTTCTTTACGCTGCAAGCGTCATAGAACCTGTGGAAGAGAGTTGCAAGATCAATGGCATATTTAGTGATCTTTGCCGGATCATAGCTCTTTGCGGCCAGATCAACTTCCTTCGGAAGTGAAGCGATATGGCGGATGAGCTCTCTTTCTCTCGGGTTATTGAGGAGACTGAAGTCAGCGCTTTCAGGTATCTGAACGCCCTCAGCACTGAGGTTGCTGATGAGGCTGCATATTCTTGCGTGAGCATACTGTACGTAGTATACCGGATTCTGTGAGGACTTTTCAACGGCAAGATCAAGGTCGAACTCGAACTGTGAATTTGCCTCACGGAGATTGAAGTAGAATCTTGCAGCATCTATCGGGATCTCATCGAGGAGAGTAACAAGTGTTATAGCTTTTCCGCTTCTCTTTGAGAGCTTGACAACTTCGCCGTTTCTTACAAGGCGGACCATCTGCATGAGTACAACATCCAGTTTATTGGCATCTACTCCGAGAGCTGTGAGTGCAGTCTTGAGTCTCGGAACATAGCCGTGGTGGTCAGCACCAAGAACGTTTATCGCCTTGTCGAAGTTTCTTGTAACCAGCTTATTGTAGTGGTAAGCGATATCGGGAACTATGTAAGTATAGAGCCCGTTGCTGCGGCGGAGGACGAAGTCCTTGTCCATGCCGTATTCTGTAGCCTTGAACCAGATCGCACCGTCCTGTTCGTAGGCGTGACCGGTCTCTATGAGCTTGTCCACTACAAGCTTTGTCTCGTTTTTCTCGTGGATAGTGCTCTCTCTGAACCAGTTGTCGTAAACGATGCGGTATTTCCTCAGGTCACGTTCAAGGCCTTCGATATTGAGGGGGAGAGCATAGTCTACGAGAGCTTTTCTGCGGTCTTCCTCAGGAAGATCCTTCAGCTCAAAAATATGATCGCGATAGTAGTTTGCAGCGTGTTCGATTATATCGGTGCCGAGGTAAACGTCCTCCGGCATCTCGAAATCCTGTCCTTCGCCGCTGAGGGAATATATCTCAGCGCAGAGCTTTTCGGTATCGTCTTTGTGCTCATAGATGAGCTGCTGTCCCTTATCGGAGCAGAGCTGCATATACCTGAGTGAGAGGGACTTTCCGAATTTCTCGATCTGGTTTCCGGCGTCATTTACATAGAATTCACGTTCAGCGTGATAGCCTGCCCAATCGAGGACACTTGCAAGACAGTCACCGATAGCGCCGCCTCTTGCGTTTCCTATATGCATAGGACCGGTAGGATTGGCGGAAACGAATTCAACGAGGACCTTTTTGCCCTTGCCCAGCTCAGTTCGGCCGAAGTTCTCCTTTTCCTCAAGCACGTTCTCAACTACATCTGAGAACCATTTGTCACCCAGGAAGAAGTTCATGAATCCGGGACCTGCGATCTCTGCACGGTCAAAGAGCGAACCGTTCAGGTCAATCTTGTCGCAGATGAGCTCTGCAATCTTTCTCGGAGGGAGCTTGAAGGCTCTTGCACATACCATAGCTGTGTTCGCAGCGAAATCGCCGTGAGATTTATCAGCCGGTATCTCAATGTTGAAATCCGGGAGGGGGACTGCCGGGACAGCCTCCTCAGCGGTGAGTTTTCCGAGAGCGTCCATAATGAGCTCACGGAGCTGAAGTGAAGCTTTGTTGATTAGATCTGACATTGCTGTTATCCTTTCTTATCAGTGCGTATCCTGCACTGTCATTATTATTTCATTATCCGAAAGATAAGATGAATTAAGGTCAAGGGTGTATTTCAGGTAAAGCTTACCGTCCTTGGCGAGAGTATTTTTTATAGCGTGGGTATATACGCCTATCTGCATACTGCCGTAGGGAGTGCCGTACTGACAGAAGTGCTTGCGTCCCATTTCGAGTGAGAGGACTGAGTTTGCACTGCCCTCACGTACTATAGAAGCGGCCTGATCTCCGTCGATCTTTATAGTTGTAACAGAGCCTTCAAAGCCGGTTGCCGAGGTATCCTCATAGGAGATGATATCCCAGCCGTTCTCGTGAAGGAACTGAGCCTTTGTCAGCAGCTCAGTCTCGTTCTTTTCGTTATCCTGCCACTGTATGCTTGTGAGTGATATCAAAACGTTTTTCTTCAAAATTGTCTCCTTTAATAACTGCGCTCAGCGTTTTCGATAGCCTGTTCAAGGAGCTTGTCGAGAAGGTACTCGTGTGTCATGCCCAGGTGCTCCATGAGCTTGGTATAAACGCTGTTTTTTCTCAGTCCGGGAGCAGTTCCTATCTTATTGAGGAGGAGCTTGCCGTCGGCCGTGAGGAAGAAATCTATTCTTGCGAGACCCTTGCAGCCAAGTGCCTTGTATGCTCTTATCGCAGTATCTCTTATTGTATTCTGTGTTTCCGCCGGAAGATCGGCCGGAATTTCAAGATCGTCACCGGAGCTCTGATTTACCTCGGTGGGATCGTAGACCTTTCCGTTGGAGATTATCTCGCCTACGTATGAGGAGAATGGATTGTCGTAGCCGAAGACTGCGGCTTCCAGTTTTCTTCCTGTAACATATTTCTCAACAAGAACCTTGTTGTCGTTGAGAAAGGCGATCTTTACTGCCTTTTCAAGCATATCTATATCATTTGCCACGGTAGAGCCCACGCTGCATCCGCTGTTTGCAGGCTTTACTATGAGTGGGAATCCAAGGCTTGCGGATATTTCCCTGCATCGCTCTTCTATGCTGCCTATCTCACGCTGAGTGATGAGCTGCCACTGTGCAGTTTCTATGCCGTAGTCATCCAGCACCATATGAGTGTGGGATTTATCCATACATGAAGCAGCTGCCAGGGGACCGCTTCCCACATAGGGGATGCCTGCCATGTCAAGAAGACCCTGAACATCGCCGTCGGCACCTCTTTTGCCCTGGAGGACGGGGAAAGCCACATCTATCCTCTTTATGGATGTCTCACCGTTTTCGATGGTGATGATACCCCTGTGCAGAGGATCAGGCGAGATTATAGCGGAAGTGCAGTCGGGGTTGAGTTCCCATGTACCGTCGGTGAGCTCTGAGGGATCACCGGGGAAGTAGAGCCATCTGCCCTTTTTGGTAATGCCGATGCAGATCACCTCATATTTGTCTTCCGGGATCGCACATATTACTTCCGCAGCAGTTGCGAGCGAGAGTTTATATTCCTTTGATGTGCCGCCGAAAATGACAGCAGCCTTAAGTTTTGCCATAGGATTCTCCTTTAAAGTTGTTCTGAAAAAAGCAAAAATTGATATAGTCAATTTCAAGTATCAATATATTTTATCACATTTCACAAAAAACTGCAAGTATTTTTTGCGAAAATGAAGAAATGCACCGTAAAATTCGCAAGGTAAGCACAATACGGACAATTATCCACATTAAAATTTGTATAATTTCACAACTAAAAAATAGCCTCTTCGTGAATTTGATGAAAATACCTTTGGTCATAATGACGAAGCAGCTCACTGCAAAGGTATTGACATTCCTATTAAATAAGTATATAATCTTTTATGATAAATGCGAAGGTGACTCCGCTGATTTAATGATGAGGAAATTTATTATGAAAAAGATCGCAGCAATTATTGTCTCACTATGCCTTGCCGCAGTCCTTTGCGGATGTAATGACACCAGAAGCTCTTCATCCTCCTCCGAGGTAAAGACTCCGGCCTATCTGAAAAAATACCACGAAGACAAACAGGAAAGCGAGGAGGAGCAGCAGAGTGATGCTCCGGCAGCAGAAGCAACTCAGTCAGAAACGGAAGAACCTGAAAAATCAGCTCCGGAACCGGCAGCAGCTCCGCCGGTTGGTAATAATCCCCCAACTCCATCGGCAGAGAACGGAACTGTTCCTGTAAGTGATGATACGCCGGCTACTTCATATGATGGCTTCAGACACGGAATATGGTGGGCGAATGACGGTAAAGGTGACAGCTATTATTATTTCGGCGATAACAGCTCCGGCTACGTGCAGACACAGGAAAACGGGCTCGGACTTGGATTCAGTTATGAGCTCTACGGAAATAACATCGTTTTCCATATGGACGGAGCTGAAAGCTCACTTCAGGCAATGGTGGAATGGACGGACAGCAACAGTGCTGTACTCAATTGGACAGATGGCCGTGCAGAAAGCCTTTCTTTTTACAGCCCGGTGGATGTAGAGAACTTTTACTTCTATAACAATTCAGAGCTCATCGCCCTGGCACTGGATCATTTTGAAGCTGCAAACGGCTGGAGACCGTCATATGCTGAGGCAAGTATAGGTTCAGGCGGACTTATAGAAGTATCTATGTACGACGGCGATATGTTCTGTGACAGATATTCTGTTGACCGCTTCTCTGCTAAGGGAACTGATCTTAGCGGAAACAGCGTTTCTCTTGATTAAACAATGAAACTGACCTCGCAATGCGAAGTCAGTTTTTCTTTTATGTCAGACCTTTTGCTTTCCAGTCACTGTAATCCGGACAGAAATAGCGATTTGTATCTTCGGTCTTTTTTCCTATATTTATAGCCTTTTTCGGGCATATGTTAATGCATCCGTAGCAGCCTATACATCTTTTCCTGAACACAGGATCTCCATTGATTATGATGATGTTATTCACAGGGCAGTGCCTTTCACACTTTCTGCATACAACGCAGTCCTCATTGACAACGAAATTGTCGCTGCTGACCATGAACTTTGAGTAGAGAGTGTTGACAGATGAAGAAAGCGCAGTTGTTACAGCGTGATTCTCTCCCTCCGGCAGGACATCGTTCATTTCGATGGTCTCGGCTATGCGGTACAGTTCCGGTACTGCAACGTACTTTATCTGGTACTCAGCATCGTCCTTGCTGGGGATATTTCCTCCAAGGACATAGTTGTTTGGCATGGTCAGAAAGAACAATCCTCCCATTTCCATACGCTTATCGCTGGTCATTTTGCGGAGCGACTGCTCGCAGCTACAGGATTTTGAGGCGAGTGTGGCTACATAGTATATCCTCTTGCTTCCGGCAAACTGAGCTGCACGGAGAAGCTTCATTATAATATTTGGAAATCTTCCTGCATATATAGGTGCGCAGACAACGAATGGCTTTTCTGATCTGAATGCAGGTTCTTTCTTATGCTTCAGGATCTCATTCAGCGAAACACATTTGTCTTTGAGATGATCTGCGAGGAATTCTGCTGCAAATTTGGAATTACCGGTTCCCGAAAAGAATAGGATCATATCAGCACCTCCATAAATTCATTACTTTAATTATAACACGTTTCTGGAATTTTATCAATTAGCTAATCTGTACATTTGTAGGAGCGCTGATTTGTGCATGATATATAAATATGTGAATAATTAACAAAAGATCCCGGAAACATTGCTTCCGGGATCGGTTTATCATACATTATATATCATTGCTGTATAGTTAGGGATAGGCCACATCTCGCATGGCATTTCGATTTCGATCTCGTCAGCGATCTCCCTCATTATATCCATTTCTGCAAGTACGCAGTCGTGGAAATAAACTGCCTGATCCTTGATAACGGTGATATCGCAGGCATTCTTGAGCTGGCTCTTGAGACGCTCTATCGAGTCATAGAACTTGTCGGCAAGCTCGTTGAGCTTTGCAGCGATCTTCTCTTCTGACTTGCTTGTCATACCGATCTGCTTCTTTACAGCAATTGAATCGCATACATTGTGGACATAGCTGAGAGTAGCGGGGAGAAGCTTTCTGCTTGCCATTTCGATCATTGTCTTTGCCTCGATGCGGATAGTCTTGGAGTAGGTCTCCAGAAGCACCTCTGTTCTCGCATTGAGCTCGGCCTATGTATAGATATTGAATTTGCGGAATATACGCATATTCTTATCGTCTGTGTAGTGTGGGAGGCAGTCAACGGTTGAAGCGTAATTGGGGAGGCCTCTGCGTTCAGCTTCCTTGACCCATTCAGGTGAGTAGCCGTCGCCGTTGAAGATGACTCTTCTGTGCTTCTTGAGGACTTCCTTCAGCAGCTTCTTTACTTCCTGCTCAAAGTTATCGGAA
>JAAYBK010000324.1 GCA_012718885.1 Ruminococcus sp.
CCGAAGGCTACTAACTTCAAGGCAAAGAACATCGTTTTTGAAAACTCATTCAACCGCTACCTCACAAAAGAGGAGATCGCAGACGGCGTTGAATGTACTAACGAGACACTCACCGTTCAGCGCTACAACGGCGTTGACGTTCAGTCAAAGGCTTACACCGAACGTGCAGCTGCTCTCTCAGCTGACGCTTCATACTGCGAGTTCCTGAACTGCAAATTCCTCAGCAGCCAGGATACTCTCTATACCGGTGCTTCCCCTCAGTACTATAAGAACTGCCATATTGAGGGCCAGACCGATTATATCTTCGGCGGCAGCAATGCTGTATTCGATTCATGTGACCTGGTATGGAAGGGCTACAGCAGCGGCTCTGTAGGCGGTTATATCACCGCCGCAAGATCTCAGGGCGATCCTTATACCGGCTATCTCTTCAATAACTGCAAGGTCGTTCCAAGCAATACCCTTACAGTTACCGCCGGCTACTTCGGCAGACCATGGAGACAGGA
Source organism: Ruminococcus sp. (assembly GCA_012718885.1). GTDB lineage: Bacteria > Bacillota > Clostridia > Oscillospirales > Ruminococcaceae > Ruminococcus. Next base: position 504 of record JAAYBK010000324.1, read on the forward strand.
TGCAAAGGTAATATTCCTCAACACTACCCTTGCAAACGGAAATATGATCCGCTCAGAGGGCTGGACATCAATGAGCGGCGTTCAGCCGGAAACTGTTGACGGCTTCAAGGAGTACGGAACTAAGCTCGCAAACGGTTCAGCTGTCAGCACGAACGGCAGAAAAGGTCATACTCTTTCAGCCTCTGACGCTCAGAATATCAACCTGACCAGCTATATGAACAACTGGACGCCCTCTTACATGAACGGCTCAGGAAACGAAAACAACAATAATACCAATATCAGCGATGCTATAACTCTCTGCGGCGGCTGGTACGAGGAAGGCTTTGCAGAATGGGACAGCTCCAAAATAGGCAGCAATGTTAAGGTAAGCTATGCTCTCGCAGGCACATCCTCATTCACTGCTGTTGATTCTCAGCTCATAAGAGGCAGCCGTGTAGATATCCCCGGCCTTAAGGGCAATACAAGCTACACAATAAAGATCGAAGGCTCCTCCGGCAGCGCTCAGTGTACAGTAAAACCTATGGCGTTTGACCGCTCAGGCTACGCTCACTGGAACTACTCTTCCGGCGTGGGTGCCTACAACAACGATGGTACACTGAAATCCGGCGTAACAGTTATCTATGTTACAAATTCAAACAAGGACACTATAAGCTACGGCGGAAAAACAGGCCTGTTCAATATCTTTGACGCAGAGCCTTCAAATGTGGACTTCAGGATCATCGGCAGCATCGATGTTCCTTCCGGTGCAAAGGCAAATAACGGTCAGCAGAATGACGGTTCTAATATGCTTTACATGAAGGGCGGTAAGAACGTTACCATTGAAGGTATCGGATATGACGCCGCTCTCAATCAGTGGGGATTCGATATGAAGCACTCCACAAGCTGTGAGGTACGCAACCTCTGGCTGGGCAAATATCCCGATGACGGTATCTCCATGTCAGGCGGAAGCTCAAGCAAGTCCTCACGCATATGGATCCACAACAACACTATCGAAAAAGGATACAACGCTTATGCCGGAAACGGTATAGTTGACGATGATAAGGCTGACGGTGACGGCTCAACCGATATCAAGTGGACAGAATACGTAACTATCTCCTATAACATCTATAAGGACTGCCATAAGACCTCTCTTGTAGGCGGCGGTACAACTCACGAGCAGGACTGGATAACCTATCACCATAACTGGTTCAACAATACAGAGTCCCGTAATCCTCGTGTAAGGAACGCACACGTTCACAGCTATAATAACTACTTCTATAACAATAAGCAGTACGGTATCGGAGCTTCATATAACTCCAAGGTCTTCTCAGAGGCTAACTACTACGAAAAGACCTATCTGCCGCTGGACGCTGTAAATATGGGCAGCGACGCTTATTCCGGCACTATCAAGTCATACGCAGATAAGTTCGACAGCTGCAATATGGGCAGCGGTCTGGCTTACGCTATCGTTAATTCAAAAGGCGACAAGCCGTACATCGGCAACCTCAAGTCCGGTGGAGACGCTTACGACAATTTCGATACCGACAGCTCAAAGATGTACAGTTCCTATGCTGTACAGACTCCCGATGCCGCAAAGGCTGAGGTCACAGAGTATGCCGGACGCATGAGACAGGGCAAGGCCTACAACAGCGGCTCAACAGATGACAATCCTCCGGATATCATCGATCAGCCTATCAGAAGCGAGCTCATCAGCCGCCTTGATATCAAGGACGCTTCCTTCGGCTCATACTGGTCAATCGCAGAAAACGTTAAGGTCGGCGATAAGGCATTCGGCGACCGTGAGCACGTTATCGCTTCACTTCCTTCCGCTATCGTTGGCGCTGAGCACATCATCACAGCCTGCGATTCAAAGAAGACTGATTCTGACCTGGCTGTTCTCACAGCAGCAAAGGATATCACTGTATACGTTGCACTGGATGACAGAGTATCACCTGTTCCCTCATGGCTGAACAGCTTCAAGAAAAACGGCACTGTAGTTGAGATAAACGATACTGAGGCTGTAAGGCAATTCAGCGTTTACGAAAAGACTATAAAGGCCGGTGACAGCCTTGTTCTCGGCACTAACGGCATGAGCGGTGCCTGCATGAATTATACTGCATTTGCCGCAGAATATGCAGAGATCGTTACAACAACTACCACAACCACTACCACCACAACAACGACTACTACCACTACAACTGCTCCTCAGCCCGAGGAAATAGTCTGGGGCGATGCTGACTGTGACGGAAGCGTAAAGATGAATGACGCTGTTCTCATTATGCAGTCCATATCTAACGCTGACAGATACGGTATTGACGGCTCGGAAAATACCTGTATCACAGAAAAGGGTCAGCGGAATGCAAATGTGTTTGAAAATCTCAGCAGCGGTATCACTCCAAAGGATGCCCTCCAGATACAGTTCTGGCTCCTCCACCAGATACCGTCCCTTGATCCGAATTACCAGCAATAAAGGCTTCCATATAAGCAGCTTGGCTTATGTAAAAGATATACGTTAATTATTTAGTGGGGCTCCTTTTGAAAAAGGAGCCCCACTAAAACTTTCAGTTTTAATTTTTGCTCAGAAAGTTTTTCCCCGAGCAACTAACGTACACTTCTGCATAAGCATGGCAGCTATACGGAAGCCTTTTGTTTATTCTGTCTCATATGCCTGAACTCGGTTGGCGAGAGGCCTTCCGAAGAGCGGAACTGTCTAACGAAATAGTTATAGGACGAATATCCGCACAGGCGTGAAATCTCTGTTACAGAAAGCTCTGTTTCCGTAAGGAGTTTCTTTGCATTTTCGATCCTGAAGCCTATCATTTCCTCGATAATGCTCTTGCCGAAAAACGACTTGTATATCTTTTGCAGATAGCTCTTACTGAGGTAAAGATTATCTGCGATATCACTGATATTCCAGGAATACTCGGGATTCTTCATTATCCTGTTCCTGAGGGCACATAGCTTCTCGAACTGAGGATTTGCGCTGTTTTCGGATGTATTATAGGAGTAGACCTTATTTACAGTGGACTTATACATAGCATCGCTCAGGCTTACAGTATCGCTGAGCGGCTGAGTGAAAAGTCCCACTGAGAAATCAATATCCAGATCTTCTCCCTGATCGAAGCGAAGCTCCTTAAGGCTGACGCACAATGCATCATATATAGCAGAAGCTCTTCCGGGCTTGAACGAGATAACACACATTGTCTGGGTATTCCACATACCGCAGATCTCGTTTTCCTTTGTACAGTCTTTCAGCAGCCCTGCAAATGCAGCGGAGATCTCGTTGCACTTCTCCTCACCGCTGCGGTAGTATGTATTCTTTATGCCGATAAGCTCGATAGTGATGAAATCAGCAGAACTATTTGCCGGAACAGAACCCATACGCTTTGCAAATTCCTGTTCGATACCGCTTCTGTTGAGCATACCTGTTATCTTATCGTACAGCAGTGCCCGGTTTGTGCTGAGGATGGTATTGGACATAACATCCTTTATCCGCACAAGCTCCAGAGCCACATTTACATAATTTATCCACTGTAGATAGATAGAACTGAATGTGATCGGTCTTTTGCCAAAGGACACCGAGCAGTATCCGAAGAAATTGTCATTATAATGCAGCGGCGATATATAAAATGCCATTGGATATTTCCGGTCTGCACTGTAATCAGGCAGAAGATCGCTGGAACTGAAATATTCCCCCACATTGTACTCACGGTTAACCGAAGACTTAGCCAGAAGTATCTTCACATCATCACCACAGCGGAAATTCAGCTTGTCCTGATATATGCCCTTCGTGGAATCGACGTACTTTTTGGTAAGGCATATCCGCAGATGAGCCATTTTGTACAGCAGATAGGTATAATTATCAAGCCTGTCAGAAAATACCGATGGACTGTCCGCATTTGTGATATCAAAAAGCATATCACCATAGAGCAGGTTATTCTCATAGAGGCTGTTTATGACATCACAGCGCTTCTGCTCCTTATGTGCAGGCTTGACAATGTGACAGCCGCAGCTGTGTCCCATATGGATAGTTCCGTTCTCATTAGGCACCTTCGGGCACAGCTTTCCGGTTATGACTCTGTAAAGCCGGCGGAAAGATTCTGTACCGAGCTGGAAATTAGGCCGGCTGAAAGATGTGATCGGTGGATCGGCTTCTGCTCCGTCAGAGGAAGCGTCATAGCCTGTGACTGCTATATCCTCCGGCACTCTTATTCCGGCAGCAGCAAGTGTCTTGCACAGCGATATGGCAGTGATATCATTTCCGCAAACTACAGCGTCCGGCTTTGGAAGCTGTCCGTTGATTATCTTTTCTGCAAAGCACTTTGCGGCTTCGATCCAGAAATCTCCGTAATGGCAGCAATTTTTGTCCACAGTCAGGCCGTGATTCTTCATTGAATTTATGTAGCCCTTGAGTCTTTCCTCGGAAACATATGCATTTTTCGGGCCGGTAAGGCAGTATATCCTTTTACAGCCATGCACCTCGATAAGGTGATCTGTCAGTGCCTCAAAGGCGTTGCAGTCATCAACAGAAGTAGTCTCAAAGCTCTTGTGATCCCTTGAATCCAGCAGCATTACAGGCTTTCCGGAAAGAGTGAGGAAATCGTCTATATACGATCGTATCTCCTCGCTGAAAAAGGTGTTCCTGTCATAGAGGAAGCCGTCGAACCTTTCCGAAAGTATAAGGTCAAAAATAAGCTTCTCGGTATCCTTATGTGCGGAACCAAGATAGAAATTATGAAGCGGAGAAATAACAGCTATATCGCAGTTGCTCCTGAATGCCTGTGTTACTATGCCACGCATTACCTCTTCCTGAAAATCAATATGACAATCAGTGATTATGACACCTATCAGGAGCCTTTTTTTCATAGCAGCACCCTCCTTTCTCCGCAGAATTCTCAATAATACACATTTATATGTATTATTCTATCATATTCCGCGAAATATTGCAAGACAATAATGCATATTTTTTCTTAAGATTTAAAATAATCTCCTGAAAATGATAGTATATGCAATTGAAATAATGCGAAAATAGTGTATAATATAATTGTAGATCACGCATAAGCTTATAAAATGCCGCCGCTCTTCAGGGGATATTACTGCTGATTTGCAGCAGAGCAGAGGGTATGTATGGCTTAGAAAGGGATCTGCACGCTTTGTCCGTACATTCCCATTCGGTTCTGACCGGAAAGAATAGGCGCTTTTCAGTCATACGGCCAGTGGTCAAGGCGGATAAGAGCAAGGCTGTGATTTATTACAGGCACTTTATTCCCCTCTAATTTTCACTGCTGTACAAGGCAGTGATATTGAGCCTTACATTGCAGTTGTCCTGCAATGTGGTGTGAAAAGGCTCAAGACTCTCCATATCTCTCTCCGAAGACTCCTCATTTAAAATGGGGAGCATTTTTTTATTATAAAAGTCATAGGAAGCATGATCCTCCCTATGACTTTTTCTTTACATATCCTGTATAGTCCTCCACAGCTCCATTGCCACATCAGTATTTACACCTGCCGTCACTGCAAGCTCCTCCGCAGAGGCCTCCTTGAGACTGGCTATGGTCTTATACTTTATCATAAGCTTTGCAGCTTTCTTCTCACCTATTCCCTTGACGCTGAGCAGCTCTGAGCTGTAGGTCTTTTTCTTGTGTCTTGAATGCATGAAGCTGACAGAATATCGGTGTACCTCGTCCTGTATCCTTGTCACAAGATCAAAGGCAGCTTTGATGCTGTTTATCTGTATCTCACTGCCGCCGGCAGCTATTGCACGGGTACGGTGCTTGTTGTCCTTGACCATGCCGAAAAGCGGTATATCCTCCAGCCCCAGCTCCTTCAGGACAGGCTCAATGGCATGAACGTGTCCCTGTCCTCCGTCAAGAAGTATCAGGTCAGGCTTTCTGGTGAAGAACTGATCGCCCTCCCCTGTTATGATATGCGTGAGCCGCCTTCTCAGCACCTCCTGCATAGAACCGTAGTCGTTCTGCTGATCCTGCTCCTTGATGGTGAAGCGCTTGTATGCCCGTTTCAGCGGACGGCCGTCCTCGAATACCACCATTCCTGCCACCATGGACTCCGATGACAGATTGGAGATATCATAGGCCTCGATATACTTCGGCGGCGCTGGCAAACCAAGGCTCTTCGCAAGCTGCTCCAGCGCTATGACCTCACGGCCTGTACGGTCGTTTTTCAGTGCAGCATACTCGGCGCTGTTATTCACCGCAAGCCGCAAAAGCTCAAGCTGACGGCCTCGCTGCGGCACATGGAGGGCGACCTTGTGGCCGGCCTGCTGCTCCATAAGCTCAGCAAGCAGCTCGCCGTCCTCTGGCATATGGTCGATTATCACTGTTTTCGGAATATCAGTGCGGCTGTAGTAGAACTGGAGCATGAACGATCCCAGAATGTCTTCACCGTCCTCCGGCTTGTCAAAGCCGAATACAGCTTTGTCAAAGAGCCTGTTCTCACGGTACATCAGCACTGATACATACACTCCGTTATAGTATTCGGCAGATCCGATAACATCTGCAGAGTCAACTCCGCTGTTGATTATCTTCTGCTTCTCAGCAGCCTTCTGCACAGCCTTTATGCGGTCACGCAGAAGAGCTGCTCTTTCAAAATCAAGAGCCTCGGCTGCGGCACCCATTTCAGCCTCCATGCGCTCAACCGAATCCTCGCTGCCGTTTTTTATGAAGTCCACAGCCTGGCCGATGATCTCATTATACTCCTCTTTGCTAACCTTTCCCCGGCATACGCCCATGCAGTTCCTTATGTGGTAGTTGAGACAGGGCCGTCCCTTGCAGATATCCTGCGGGAACTTCCTGTGGCAGGTAGGCAGCATGAATACCCGGTTCACTTCGTTCACCGTCTCCTTGGTAATAGCTCCGCTGGTATACGGTCCCAGGTAGCGCCCGGGCTGTATGGTATTCTTTTCATTTGTTATACGGGGATATTCCTCATCGGAAATGCGGATGTAGTGATAGCCCTTGTCATCCTTCAACAGTATATTGTACTTGGGCTTGTGCTGCTTGATAAGACTGCATTCCAGCAGCAGTGCCTCGTATTCGCTGTCAGTTACGATGAAATCGTAATCGTATACGTTGGAGACCATTGCTGCGACCTTGACTGTATGATCGGGATTCTCACGGAAATAACTGCTCACACGGTTGTGGAGGTTCTTTGCCTTGCCGATGTAGATTATCCCGTTCTCCCTGTTACGCATTATATACACTCCGGGAGACTGAGTGAGCCTTGACGTTTTATTTCTCAGATACGGAAGTCTCGGATTCATATTTTACCTCGTTTTCGGATAAAGACAGGCTAATGCTCACCTTTTGCCCGGTATCATTGCCTGTTGAAATAGTCTATACCTCCGTTAGGCCGGAAATATGTACGTATGTAGCCGTCTGTAGACAGGATCACAAATTCGTTTGTGGCTTCAAGGTAATACACTCCGTCGCCGTCCTCAGACTCGATCTTGTAAAGTGCATCAGGATTGTTTATAACATCGCTTGCCCCCTGTTCATATTCCTGAGCAGTTTCATATCCGAAATCATCCTTGAACTCGCCGCCGTGCTTCTCAAAATGCTGATTCAGCAGCTTTTTGTTCCTGAAGCGGTACTCAACATGATCGCCGCCGGACTGACCTGCGGCGAAAGTTGTAGTCGTAACTTCCGTTGCAGCGGCAGCAGTGGTGGTGGTCTTGTTCTTCTTGTTTTTCTTGTTCTTCTTTGTGGTTGTTGTCTGCTCATCCTCTTCCGAGACAGCAGTTGTTGTGGTCTTGATCTTCTTCGTTGTCTCAATGGCAGTTGTATTCTCTGCCGGCTTGTCAGACGTGGTGACTATATCCTCTGCGTCCTGGAAGTGATCGCTGCTTATAACATCAGAACCGGATGAAGAGCTGCCCTTATCTCCGCCCTTCAACACTCCTGCACCTATTATCACAAGAAGCAGCACTATTACTGCTGATAATACAGCTATGATGATATTTTTATTCTTTCCGCTCATTTTTTTACCTCCCGGATAGATAATTGTTTGGATAAGGGACAGTTATTTCGCCTGACAAGCCTGGGCATATCTGATCAAACCAGTCGTAAAGCTTTGCTGCGCTGGTTTTACTGATTCTCTCCCCTGCTGCCTCCGGCATTTTATATATTACCGATAATTAATTCAAATCCCAGCAGCACAGCCAGCAGTCCGAAGTTTATAACTGTGAACACCAGCATATACCGCCCTGTTTTTGCTCCCTCCGCCTGACGATAGAACTGGAAGGATATAAGGCTCGCAAGGGAGGCTATGACCGTTCCAAGCCCGCCAAGGTCTGCTCCCAGCATTAGCTTTGCGCCGTTATCTGTAAATCCGGCAAGCATCACTGCCGCCGGGACATTGCTTATGACCTGTGACAAAGCCGCTGATATCAGCAGCTCACGCCCTTCAAGTATCCCGGAAAAGAAACTGCTCACCTCATCTATACGTGCGATATTTCCCACGAATACAAAGAAGCATACGAATGTTGCCAGCAGTGCATAGTCCACTTTTTTCAGCAGCTTCCAGTCAAACAGCAACACTATCGCCAATGAACCTGCAAGGCAAATAAGATCAGGAACTATGCGGAATACCGTCAGCAGGCACAGAACGAACATTGCTCCGTAGGCACATCCCTTCACACCGGATACGTGTATGTCCTTGCTCTCAGGAGCTTCGCAGGGGGTTTTAGGCAGAAGAAATGTAAGCAGCAGAACGCATACAAGTCCGGCTGCGCCTGCCGGAAGCATGGTCTTTATAAAAACCGAGGCAGTCAGCCCGTATTCATCGTAAAGGTAAAGGTTCTGCGGATTACCCACCGGAGTGAGCATACTTCCCATATTCGCTGCCACTGTCTCCAGAACTATCGTCATTATACGGCTTTTTTCATCAGATATCCTGCCGTATATTAGCAGCGTCAGCGGAACGAACGTTATCAATGCCACATCATTTGTGACCAGCATCGCACTGAAAAAGCATATCAGCACCATGACTATGCCAAGCCTGCGGATATTTCCGGTATGCCGAAGTATGAAACCGGTGACATGGTCGAATATGCCTATGCTTCTGAAGCCTGCAACAGCTGCCATAAGTGCGGCAAGCTCTATCAGGACTGTACGGTTTATGTATCCGGCATACTCCTTGTCAGGAGCGATAATGAACATGGTGACAACGGCAGCAGCAAATGCTATTGCCAGCACCGGCTGTGATTTTATGAAACCTTTGATCTTATTCATGCTCAGATCAGTATCCCTTCAAAGTGATCCATTTCATGCTGTATTATCTGAGCCTCGAAATCACGCAGATGCAGCTTTTTATGCTTGAAATTCCTGTCACGGTACTCAACCGTTATCATTGCTCTCCGCTGTACAGGACGGCTTCCTTTAAGGGAAAGGCAGCTCTCCTCTGTATCATATGTCTTAGCAGAGCGGTCGGTTATGACCGGATTCACCATGACCACAGTCTTTCCGCCAAGTATAGCTGCAAGGACAGTCTTGCTCTCTCCTATCATATTTGCAGCAAGTCCTACGCAGTGCTCCTTGTTTGCCTCGAGTGTGTCTGCGATATCACGTATGAGCTGCATATCCTCACGGGTAGCAGGTGTCGATCTTATTATAAGGAAGGAAGTATCCTTCACGATATCTCTTACCATCGTTTCATCTCCATTGTATGTAATAATAACAACAAAATAACAGCGCCGAAGCGCAGATCATATTATCTCAAAGTATGCCTTCTGACAGGAGCGATCCCCCGGTCAGGCACTTGCATCGTCTAAGTTTTATTATAAACTATCAAGAAAAAATAGTCAAGAGCCAGAGAGCCGCTGCCGCTCATATGGATATTCTGCCGAAAAAAGGGCTGTTTTCAGATATTATTTTTCACAATAAACTATTGACAAATCATGTAAAATATGTTAAACTTATTGCAAGTAAAATATATTATCTATCATAAAGGAGGATGGTCTTATGGGAAATGAACTCAATCAGGACAAGGACAAACGTAATGAAGCTATCGAGGCAAGTGTCAAGCTTTTCCTTGAGCACGGCATCAGTGATGTGAAAATGACTGATATTGCAGAAAAATGCGGTATCGGCGTTGCCGCTCTGTACAGATATTTCGATACCAAGACAGGTATCGCTATCGAAGCTATGACATACCTATGGAATGAGCTGAGAAATATGTTCAGCGGCATATTTGAATCAGATATTTTCCTCAGGCAATCCGGACTCAAACAGGTAACTGACCTTATGAGGATGTTCCTGGTACTCTATGAGGCTCACCCTTCATTTATGAAGCTGCTCAGCGAATTTGATCTGCTGATGATAACCGAAAGAGTGTCAAAAGATGAACTGAAGGAATACGACAAGTCCGTGATAAACTTCTACCCTATAATTGAGAAATCCTTTATGGCGGGCATTGCGGACGAAACTATCCGTGAGGACGTTGACTTCAAGCTGTTCTATGTATCATATGCCCATGCACTCATGGCAGTCAGCCAGAAGCTTATCCGGGGAGAGATCCTGCCTTCAGACGACTTCTCGGCCGGAGCAAAGGAACTGGAAATGCTCATCGAAAGTGCATCCTATTATCTCAGGAAGAACTGAATATGCTCAGCAAAACAGCCATAAAGGAGCAGATCCTTTATGGCTGTTTTTATCAAGTCTGTTTTTTCCTGTCAGTCTAAGGCTAAAATGCAGAACAGCAGTCAGAAGCTGCTGCTTGCCGCCTTCGGCATTTTAATCCTCAAAAAGCGGTGTGGAGAAGTATCTCTCAGCCGTATCGGGAAGTATTGTCACGACCGTCTTGCCCTCGCCCAGCTTTTCAGCAAGCTTAAGAGCAGTGGCAACGTTAGTTCCGCTGGATATACCGCACATTATGCCTTCCTTGCTGGCAAGATCCTTGGCGGTCTGGATAGCTTCTTCATCAGTAACGATGTAAATATTATCGTATATCTCCTTATTGAGTATGGGCGGGATTATTCCATCACCAATGCCCATCTGGAGGTGAGTTCCGATAGTTCCTCCGGCAAGGATAGCAGCATTCTCCGGCTCAACTGCCCATATCTCAATGTCAGGATACTGAGCCTTGAGAGCTTCACCGATGCCGGTGATAGTTCCGCCTGTTCCTATGCCGGAGCAGAAGCCGTCGATCTTAACTGCTGTCTGTTCAAGTATCTCAAGAGCTGTATGATACTTATGCGCGTTGGTGTTATTGGGGTTCTCGAACTGCTGGGGAACGAATACATTCTTATCCTCCGCAGCCATTCTGAGAGCGGTATTGAGGCACTCCTCGATACATTTTCCGATATCTCCGTCATCGTGGATGAGTATTACCTCTGCACCGTAGTGACGGACAAGCTTTCTTCTCTCCTCGCTTACCGAATCCGGCATAATAATTATGGTTTTATAGCCTCTTACTGCGCCCACAAGAGCAAGACCAATGCCCTGATTACCGCTGGTCGGCTCAACGATTATGGTATCCTTATTGATGAGGCCCTGCTTTTCAGCATGGCGGATCATATTGTATGCAGTACGTGTCTTTACTGAACCGCCTACATTAAGTCCTTCAAATTTGACTATAACATCAGCATTTCCTGGCTTATTCATGCGGTTTAGCTTTATCATGGGTGTGTGTCCGATAGCATCGAGAACGTTTTCGTAAATCATTATTATTCTCCTTGAAATAAGAAAGTTTCTTTATTCATACTACACTATTATATACCATAAAGTCTTTTTTTGCAATAGGTTTAATGATTTTTCTAAACCTACAAAAACGCTATGCATAGCTCAGAACAAAACGGGACGGCTCAGCCGTCCCGTTCACCTTACTTATTCTTAACTGCTTCCTTTAATACCTTTGCGATATTCTCAGCTGAAAGGCCGAACTCCTTAAGGAGATCAACAGCAGGACCTGAGTGACCGAACTCATCGTTCACGCCGATCTTCACTACCTTTACAGGACAGCCTTCTGTTACTGCCTCTGCTACAGCCGAACCAAGTCCGCCGATGATGCTGTGCTCTTCAGCTGTTACGATAAGGCCTGTCTCCTTTGCACACTTGCATATAAGCTCCTTATCAAGAGGCTTGATAGTGTGGATGTTCACTACTCTTGCGGAGATTCCTTCGCTCTCAAGTGCCTTTGCAGCCTCAACAGCCTCATTTACCATAAGACCTGTAGCAACGATAGTCACATCGCTTCCGTCCTTCATGGTAACACCCTTGCCAAGCTCGAACTTGTATGTTGCAGCATCATTGATGACCGGTACTGCAAGACGTCCGAAACGCATATATACAGGGCCGTTGAAGTCCAGGGCAGCCTTTACAGCAGCCTTTGCCTCAACATCGTCACAGGGATTTATGATAGTCATGCCGGGGATAGTTCTCATAAGAGCGATATCCTCATTGCACTGATGTGTAGCGCCGTCCTCACCTACGGATATACCTGCGTGAGTTGCGCCTATCTTAACGTTGAGATGAGGATAGCCGATAGAATTGCGGACTATCTCATATGCTCTTCCGGCTGCAAACATTGCGAATGTGGAAGCGAAAGGTATCTTTCCGCAGGCAGCAAGACCTGCTGCAACGCCCATCATATTTGCTTCTGCGATACCGCAGTCAAAGAAACGATCCGGATAAGCCTTCTTGAATATACCTGTCTTTGTAGCAGCAGCAAGGTCAGCGTCAAGGACTACTAAATCCTTGTACTCCTCAGCAAGATCTCTGAGCGCCTCACCGTAGCTCTCTCTGGTAGCCTTTTTTACAACATCTGCCATTTTCTCAGCCCTCCAATTCCTTTAACTGTGCTTCAAGCTCGGACATAGCCTGCTCATACTGCTCCTTGTTGGGAGCTGTACCGTGCCAGCCAACCTGATTTTCCATGAATGATACGCCCTTGCCCTTTACAGACTTCTGTATTATAGCTACAGGCTTGTCTGTGATCTTTGAAGCCTCATCAAAAGCGGCTTCGATGCTGTCAAAGTCATGTGCATCCATAGTTATAACGTGCCAGCCGAAGGCTGCAAACTTATCTGTGATAGGCTCGGGTGAGCATACCTCTGTAACAGGACCGTCTATCTGGAGGCCATTGTTATCAACAACTGCAACGAGGTTTCCGAGGCCGTAGTGAGCAGCAAACATAGCTGCCTCCCATACCTGTCCCTCCTCTATCTCGCCGTCGCCGAGGATGGTGTATACATTATAGGACTTTCCGTCAAGCTTAGCAGCCAGAGCCATTCCGCAGGCCGCTGAGATACCCTGTCCAAGTGAACCGCTTGACATATCAATACCTGGAATGTGGATACAGGGATGTCCCTGAAGAAGTGCTCCGATGTGACGGAGTGACTTCAGCTCCTCCTCCGGGAAGAAGCCCTTCTGTGCCAGCACGGAATAGAGTGCAGGTGCGGTATGTCCCTTTGAGAGCACGAATCTGTCTCTGTCAGGAGCATCCGGGTTCTTTGGGTCAACGTTCATCTTGTTGTAGTAAAGGTATGTCAGTGTATCGCTTATTGAGAGCGAACCGCCGGGATGTCCGGATTTAGCGTTATAAGTTCCCTCGATAACGCCCATTCTTACCTTACAGGCGATCTTTTGCAGATCCTTTTTCATTGATGCGTCCATAATAACCTCCAGTTTTATTACTTAACGGAAAAACCGTTTTTGTCTTATTTGAGAACTATCTCAGAGATCGTCATATCATCGTATTTTTCTCCCTTTTCAACCTCGATTGCAGTTATCCTTAGCTTTGTAACTCCCGTAAGTCCGATAAGGATGCACCTCGGATACTTCGGGATATAGCTGGTCGAAAGGCAGAATTTAGTATTCATCGGATATTCTCCGTCAGTCTCTATCTGTATCTCAGAAGGCCGGCAATTCTTGTAGAATGTATCGGAATTCGTGAGCAGGCCGTTGTATATCGCAAGATACCCACTGCCTGATTCTCCTGAAAGGCTGATATCAATGTACTCGCCTTTGCCTGTGCCCTCCTTGCCCTCGCACCAGCAGGTGCTAAGGTCGCCGTCAAAGAGATTCTCTGCACCATAGGTATGAGTTTTTCCGCCGTCCTTTATGGGATCCAGCACTGAGCTCGCTGTTGCAGACGGGTGCAGGTCACTGCTGCCCAGATCCTTTATGCAGATGACCTCCAGCTCCGGATCATATTTCACCATGTCCTTTGCCTGGATGTCAATGAATCCGTCACGGAATATCTTCCCTTCGTTGATATCCCGGTTGATCTGACCGGAAAGGTTGAAATGCAGTTCAATATCCGCATTGTATTCCCTGTTCATATAGCCGTAGAAAACAGAGGCAGGTGCGCCGCAAAAGTACTCACCCAGATCTCCGCCGGAAACCGGGAAATCTCCGAGGAAATTGCTGCACTCCTTATACGTCATCCCAACACGGAAATCATCAACTGCCGCTCCTCCGGCATAGATATTGATCTTTTCTATCGTGGAGCTGCTGTCTGCCAGAAGCTTTTCCAGTTCGTCTTTGACATTCGGGAAATTATCTCTTTCCCCGATGAGATCATTCTGCGATTTATCTATGAAGTAGAATTTCACGTTAGGAAAGATCTCGTCGTTGTACATGGCGTATATACCAGGCAGATAGTCTATGTCAAGCTCAAATTCCCCGTCCATTAAAGCAGAAAGCTCGCTGACCTTCATACCGACCATCGACGGAAGATAGGTATCATTCTTGACTGTGACCGGGTCAACCTTCACATCTGCTGCTGTTGTCGGCTCAGTGGCTTCAGTGGTCTTTTCTTCGGGAGTAGGATTCAGGGGCGTTGTCACGACAACAGTGTTCTTTACGGAAGTATTTTCTGAGCCTTCCGAGCTGCCGTCGTCATACTCACTGCATCCGAAGACTGTGCCTGCAAGAAGCAGTGACGCAGCAAGAGCTGCTGTTCGTTTAAAGATCATTGCCGCACCTCCTGATGATCTCATCTATCAGTTCTGCAACTGCGCCCTCATCGTTTGTCCTGGTCAGCACAAGATCAGCCTTTTCCTTGACTGAGTCCTCTGCATTGGCCGGACAAGCTCCCAGATCGGCAGCCTTTATCATTTCGATATCATTGTCAAAATCTCCCACAGATACAAAGGTGAAGTCCTCAAATCCGGGAAGCTTTCTGTATTCCTCAAGCGCCGAGCCCTTGCTTACACCCTCCGGAAGCATTTCATAGAACATCTCGGAGGATTTCACAAAGCTCAGTCCATGGCAGTCAAGCTGCCTAACAAGAATTTGTATGTAATCCATATCCTCAGGGGACATAGAGAAAAGCAACTTCAGCCAGCCGCCCTCCTCAATGCTCTCAAGCTCCTGATAGAAAGGAGTTATACCGCATATCTTCGTATGCAGGAGCTGATAATCATTGTTCCTGAAGACGTAGGTGCCGTCAGTTTTCAGCACCTCTCCTCCCAGCTCAGGCATCGCCTCAAGAATGGATATGGCTGCTGCTCTGGCATTATCCGGCAGCGGATGTGTGAAAAGCGTCTTTCGGGCAGTGTAGTCGTGGATTGCCGCTCCGTTGTACATTATGACAGGCTCTTTCAGCTCGAGCAGTTCAAGATACTGCTCAAAGGACTGTATCGTTCTGCCCGTCGCTACAGAGAAATGGCCGCCCAGTTCCGTGAGCCGCCTTATCGCATTTCTGTCGGCGTCAGTTATGTTCTTTTTTGAATCCAGCAGAGTTCCGTCCATGTCACTCAGCAGGATGACTTTAGTAATATCCTCAAACAAGAAGCCGACCTCCTACATTTTTTCCAGTTTTCTCAGCACTGCCTGAAAATACTCCGGCAGCTCGCTGGAAAACTCCATGTACTCACCTGTTGCCGGGTGTATGAAGCCTATTTTCCGGGCGTGAAGGCACTGTCCCTCCAGTCCCTTATAGGGCTTTCCGTAAACGTCGTCGCCAAGCACAGGATGTCCGATATAGGCCAGATGAACACGTATCTGATGAGTTCTTCCGGTCTCCAGGCGAAGCCTTACATGGGCATATCCCCCGTACTGCTTCAGTACCTCATAATGGGTCACTGCATTGCGGGAGTTCTCCTGCGTTACGCACATTTTCTTACGGTCAGTCTTGTGGCGGCCTATAGGCGCATCCACTGTACCGGTGCTCTCCTTGAAAGCTCCGACAGCCACTGCCTCGTATTCACGAGTGAAGCTGTGGGCTTTTATCTGCTCGGCAAGATGAAGATGAGCCGCATCGTTCTTTGCCACTATCAGCAGACCGCTGGTATTCTTATCGATACGATGTACGATTCCCGGCCTTATCACGCCGTTTATGCCAGACAGACTGTCACCGCAGTGGTGGAGAAGGGCGTTGACAAGAGTTCCGGTGTAATTGCCGTGAGCAGGATGTACCACCATGCCCTTAGGCTTATTGACCACCAGGAGATCACTGTCCTCATAGACGATATCAAGTGGGATATCCTCCGGAACAGCGTCCATTGGCTGGGGTTCCGGTATCTCCACCGTCACTTCATCGCCGCTGCGAAGCTTATAGTTCTTGCTGACGCTCTTACCGTTCACAAGAACGCTGTCCTTCCCGAGCAGCCCCTGCACAGCCGATCTGGTCAGGTCGGCAATATTATCCGAAATATACTTATCTATCCTATTGCCGCTGTCCTCGTTGCCTGCAATGAGGTTTACTGTCTCACTCATTTCCGGCAGCCTCTTTTTCAGCTTTCTTTGCCTTCTCAAGCTTAGGATCGATGAACAAGCCGTATGCAAGGAGCATTATGAAAGCAAAGGTAACGCATATATCAGCAAAATTGAAGATTGCAAACTTGAATATCTTGAACTCAAACATATCGACCACATAACCAAAGCGCACACGGTCAATGATATTGCCTATACCTCCGGCAACGAACAGTGTGATCGATGCTGTAAGGAGCTTTGAGCGCTTTCTGAAAATGTACAGTGCCACAGCTCCTGCCGCAAGGACTATGCCTGTGAAACCTATCAGGAACCAGCGCTGGCCGGACATACTTCCGAATATCGCACCATCATTTTCCAGATAAGTAAGATCGAACACCTTGAAGCTGCCGAAATGGATGAATTCCATAGTTCCCTTGGGCTTCAGCTCATGCACAGCCCAGTATTTTATAAGCTGATCCGCTCCCACAAGAGCTGCGATCGCTATAACAAGCAGAATTGCTCCCAAGATCATTATCCTTTCAATCAAACAATACGCCTGCCGCCTTTCAGACAGCAGGCAATATAGTTACAAATCAAACCTCGATAGCCACTGCACATCTCTCACAGAGAGTTGGATGTGTATGGTTTGTGCCAACGTACTTGGAGTAGCACCAGCAGCGCTCGCACTTCTCACCGTCAGCCTTAGCGACCTCAAATGTGGTCTCCCCCTCAGCCTTGACTACCTCTACGCCGGATACGATAAGTATTTCAGCAAGGTGGCCTGCAAGAGCATTGTACTTCTCATAGTCAGCCTCTGAGCTCTTGATGATTATCTTAGCCTCAAGTGACTTACCGATGAGCTTCTCATTTCTTGCGTCCTCAAGAACCTTGTTTGCTGCAAGTCTTGTCTCGTAGATGAAGTTCCACTTATCAACGAAGTCAGCGCTGAACTCGATGCCAGACTTCTCAGGCATCTGATTCAGGAATACGCTCTCTGTATCGTCATCTGAGGTGTGGGGCATGAACTGCCAGATCTCCTCAGCGGTGAATGAAATGATAGGTGCAGCAAGTCTTGCAACTGCACTGAGTATACGATACATAGCGGTCTGTGCTGAACGGCGAAGCTCGGACTTCTCCTTCTCGCAGTAAAGTCTGTCCTTGATGATGTCAAGGTAGAAGTTGGACATATCTATTACACAGAAGTTATGGATAGCGTGGAATGCGATATGGAAATCGAATGCCTCATAGCCTTCTTTAACCTTGTCGATAAGGTTATCCAGCTTCATAAGTGCCCATTTATCAAGCTCTGTGAGCTTATCATCGGAAACGCTGTCCTTGTCGGGATCAAATCCGTCACCGTTGCCAAGGTTTCCGAGGATGAATCTTGCAGTATTTCTGATCTTCTTGTAAGCGTCAGAAAGCTGGCTGAGGATAGGCTTTGAGATACGTATATCGCTGTGGTAATCAGAGGAAGCTACCCACAGACGGAGGATATCTGCGCCGTACTGATCTGTGATCTCGTCAGGAGCAATACCGTTTCCGAGGGACTTGTGCATTGTCTTGCCCTCGCCGTCAACTACCCAGCCGTGTGTGCAGACTGCCTTATAAGGAGCGCTGCCCTTGAACACAACTGATGTGAGGAGCGATGACTGGAACCAGCCTCTGTACTGATCTGCACCCTCGAGATAGAGGTCAGCAGGCCAGGTAAGGCTCGGGAAGTCGTCTCCCTCCATAACAGAGGTATGTGAAACACCGCTGTCGAACCAAACGTCCATGATGTCGTACTCCTTTGTGAACTCACCGCAGCCGCAATCGCACTTTACGCTTGCAGGGATGAATTCGGAAGCATCCTTTGTCCACCATGCGTCACTGCCTTCCTTGCGGAAAAGATCAGCGATAGCCTTGATGGTCTCATCGGTGCAGATAGGCTTGCCGCAGTCCTTACAGTAGATAACAGGGATCGGAACGCCCCATGTTCTCTGACGGGAGATACACCAGTCGCTTCTGTCACGTACCATACCCTTGATACGGTCCTCGCCCCACTCAGGGATCCACTTAACGGACTCGATAGCCTTGACAGCCTCATCCTTGAAGCCGTTTACCGAGCAGAACCACTGTTCAGTAGCACGGTAGATGATAGGGCTGTTACATCTCCAACAGTGAGGATACTGGTGGACGATCTTCTGAGTTGCCAGCATAGCGCCCAGCTCTGTGAGCTTTGCAGCGATAGCCTTATTGGCCTGATCTGTGTCCATGCCCTCGAACTCGCCCGCCTCGGCAGTCTGCTTGCCCTTTGAGTCAACGCATACGATGATACCGATATCGTCGTACTTCTTGCACACCTCAAAGTCCTCTACACCGTAACCTGGAGCAGTATGTACGCATCCCGTA
>JAAYBK010000325.1 GCA_012718885.1 Ruminococcus sp.
GTGAATCTTATCTTTTTCCTATTTCAGTATCCTCCTCGGACACAGAATCATATTTCAGAATATATTCGTACACATCATCGATAGTTGTAAATGCAATACCCACGTAGCTGTCTGCACAACCATAATATATCACGATACGGCCGGTCACAGGATCGGTAAGAGTCGCACATGGGAAGCATACATTCGGTACAAATCCCCTTTCCTCATACCATTCCTCCGGCGCAAGTATATAATTTGAGCATCTGTGGAGAACTCTTGACGGCTCATCAAGATCAAGCAGTGCAACACCTATACTGTACACATAACCGTTGCAGGTGTTCACGACACCGTGATAAAAAAGCAGCCAGCCTTTATCAGTTTCTATCGGGGCAGCTCCGCCGCCTATTTTAAGATTCTCCCACCAGTTACTGGTACGGCCCATAACGTGTCTGTGCCGTCCCCAGAATTCCATATCCGGACTTTCTGAGAGGAATATATCGCCAAAGGCTGTATGTCCGTTATCGCAAGGACGTGAAAGCATAACAAAATTGCCGCCTATCTTTCTCGGGAATAAAACTGCATTTCTGTTATAGGGCAGATAAGGGTTCTCCAGACGTGTGAATGTACGGAAATCCTTTGTAGCGGCTATGCCTATAGACGGTCCGTAGCAGTCCTGACACCACATGATATAATATGTGTCATCGACCCTGACAAGCCTCGGATCATAGGCATATATGGGCATGAACGGCTTTCCGTCGCTGTCAGTAAAGGGTATCTTCTCCGGATCAAACTCCCAGTGCAGTGCATCCTTGCTTCTGCCAAGGTAGATATGAGGCATACCGTCACGCTGCTCACCTCTGAAAACGCCGATAAATCCTTCCTCATAGGGCATAACGGCACTGTTGAAGATCCTTGCTACATTTGGCAGAGGGTTGCGGCCGATTATAGGATTCTCACTGTATCGCCAGACCGGTTGCTCATATCCGGCCGGCTTATCCTGCCATGGGATATTCCCGGTTGCTTTTCCTATCATTTTTATTTCCGCCATAATTTGCATCCTTTCATTAATATCTCCCTGAAACAATTATCCTGTAATTGATATCACTGATATGATTTAATCGATTTCAAATTAATTCTTTCTCATTCCTTTAATTAAAGTATACAGCATAGCATCAATTAAGTCAATACTATTTTAGAATTAATTTGTTTTTCGTTAAAATCACTAAAAACTTATTAATGCTTTTGTAAGATGAAACAGTATGTTTTTTCCGAAAACTATAGATTTTTTTCACTTTTTCATTTATAATATAATTAGTGATTTTCTACATTCAGGAGGCTCTATGGAATTCAGCAATTTTATAAACGGTATCTCGTCGGGAGCCTTCGATCAGCAATTCGTAAAGCTCTACGGCAATTCTGAGAAGATGATCCTCAGACAAAGGGCTCGCTTTATAGCTGCGGCAGAAAATTTTTCCCGACTTTTTCCGGAATCAGATGAGATAAGCGTTTTCTCAGCTCCGGGAAGAACTGAAATAGGCGGAAATCATACCGATCATCAGCACGGCTGTGTGGTCGCAGCGGCTGTCAGCGCAGATATCATCGCCCTGGTCTCTTACCACAATGAGGGTGTTATTCATGTTGTATCAGAGGGATATGAGCCGATTGATATTTCACTTGATGATCTGTCCCCGGCAAAAAATGAAACAGGTACGAGTTCAGCGCTTATCCGCGGGATCGCCTCTGCTTTTTCCGAAAACGGCACTGAGATCGGCGGATTCAATGCCTACATCACTTCAGATATTCCCGACGGAAGCGGTCTTTCTTCATCCGCTGCCTTCGAGATCCTCATCGGCAATATCATCGACAGGCATTACAACAGCTCGTCTGTAGGAGCAGAACAGCTCGCATATATCGGCAATTGCGCTGAAAACACCTACTTTGGGAAAAAAAGTGGGATTATGGATCAGTTAGTTAGCTCTCTCGGAGGTTTTGTTTTCCTCGATCTTGAGAAACCGGATGAACCTGTTGTCTCACCCATAGATTACGACTTCCGCTCTGCCGGATATTACGTTTGTATCACCGATACACAGAGCAGTCATTCTGCTCTCAGCAGCGAATACTCGGCGATCGTAAGCGAAATGCATCATGTTGCAGAACTGCTCGGATGCAAATTCCTGCGCGAGGCTGACGAGGAGGCTTTTTACCAACAGCTCCCCGAGCTAAGGAAAAAGTGCTCCGACAGAGAGCTACTTCGTGCTGCACACTTTTTCAATGAAAACAAAAGAGCCTTGCTTCAGGCAGAAGATCTGAACAATGGCGATACAGAGGGATTTTTTCAGCTTGTAAATGAATCCGGCCAGTCCTCGGCAGAACTTCTCCAGAATATCTATACTGCCGGCTCACCCGACTGTCAGCCTATATCCCTTGCACTAATGATGACGAAGAAATATCTCTCCGGCTCCGGTGCAGTAAGGGTTCACGGCGGCGGCTTCGGCGGTACTATACAGGCCTTTGTCCCGAACTACATGGTTCCGGGATATATAAAGGAAATGGAACGGCTCTTCGGAGTTGATAGCTGCAGCGTACTAAACATCAGGAACATCGGCGGTTTTGAGTTCAAAATTTAACCCCACACACTTAAATAATAATTCCTTAACGGAATAACGATCGGAAGTGACGTTATGATCTTCGTTAATAAAGATAATGCTTTGAGCATATATATTAAAGCTGCTGCTGACTGCGCTGAGCAAGTCAAGGCCAAGGGTATTGTTGATGCTGCGGCAGATCCAGATACCTTTTTCCTCTACGTCATCGGCGTTATGAGGAGCTATGCTGCCGAAAGTATCGCCGGGAGATTCACTGAATACAAGCAGCTTCCTGAGATTTTCAAGATCGGTGATTCTTCCGATACAAGGGTCCCGGATATGCTTCTGGACGAGTTGAAGTATCTCATCCAGCTTGAAGGCGAAAAAAAGCTGAAAAATGACCCAAACCTTATCTGTCTTCTCATTTGCTATCTGGCATACTTCAACTCAATTGCTGAAAATGCAGAATGCAAGAAAATGCAGAAGAATCTTTTCAGGAAGATCGAGCTCGTCCATGTCAAATTCCCGGAGCATTGTGAGCTTATGTATTCATCCGCTCTATGGTTCTCGGACAGATATGGTTTCAAGGAAAAGTTCCTGGAATATTTGAAAAATGATAATTAATAATAAAAAGGGCAGTTCAAGTTGAACTGCCCTTAATCATTGGGATAAAAATTACTTCATAGCCTCTTCAACAGCAACTGCACAAGCAACTGTTGCACCAACCATCGGGTTGTTGCCCATACCGATAAGACCCATCATCTCAACGTGAGCAGGAACAGAAGAAGAACCTGCGAACTGAGCGTCAGAGTGCATACGGCCCATAGTATCTGTCATACCATAGGAAGCAGGACCTGCTGCCATGTTATCAGGGTGAAGTGTACGGCCTGTACCGCCGCCTGAAGCAACTGAGAAGTACTTCTTGCCAGCATCTGTGCGCTCCTTCTTGTAAGTACCTGCAACAGGGTGCTGGAAACGTGTCGGGTTAGTAGAGTTACCAGTGATGGAAACGTCAACGTTTTCCTTCCACATGATAGCAACGCCTTCTCTTACATCGTTAGCGCCGTAGCAGTTAACCTTTGCACGGAGACCTGTTGAGTAAGCCTTGCGGAATACTTCCTTAACTTCGCCTGTAGCGTAGTCCATCTCAGTCTCAATGTATGTGAAACCATTGATACGAGCGATGATCTGAGCAGCGTCCTTGCCGAGACCGTTGAGGATAACACGGAGAGGCTTCTGACGAACCTTGTTAGCCTTCTCAGCGATACCGATAGCACCCTCAGCAGCAGCGAATGACTCGTGGCCTGCGAGGAATGCGAAGCACTCTGTATCCTCTTCGAGGAGCATCTTGCCAAGGTTGCCATGGCCAAGACCAACCTTACGCTGGTCAGCAACAGAACCAGGGATGCAGAAAGCCTGGAGGCCTTCACCGATTGCAGCAGCAGCGTCAGCAGCTCTTGTGCAGCCCTTCTTTATAGCGATAGCGCAGCCTACTGTGTAAGCCCACTTAGCGTTCTCGAAGCAGATAGGCTGAATGCCCTCAACGAGCTTGTATATATCCAGACCCTTTGCCTTGCATACGTCTGCACACTCTTCGATAGAGTTGATGCCGTAAGCCTTGATGACATCAAGGATCTGCTTTTCTCTTCTCTCATATGATTCAAATAAAGCCATTGTAGATATCCTCCTTATTCCTTTCTGGGGTCAACGATCTTTACAGCGTCAGCAACTCTTCCGTACTGACCCTGAGCCTTCTCAAAAGCTGTGTTAGCGTCGTCGCCAGCCTTGATGAAGTCCATCATCTTGCCGAAGTTAACGAACTTGTAGCCGATGATCTCGTCGTCCTCATTAAGAGCGAGGCCTGTGATATAGCCGTCTGTCATTTCAAGGTATCTTGGTCCCTTTGCGAGTGTACCATAGAGTGTACCAACCTGTGAACGAAGTCCCTTACCGAGATCCTCAAGGCCAGCACCAACTACGAGTCCGCCCTCAGAGAATGCAGACTGTGAACGGCCGTA
>JAAYBK010000326.1 GCA_012718885.1 Ruminococcus sp.
AATATCTGGACAAGATGCTTGAATACAGAAACACCTACGGCATCTGAAGCAGCGATAAAGAGAAGTGATACTAACAAAAAGCCTGAAAGCGATTAAGCTTTCAGGCTTTAAAAATAACAAGAAAAAGGGTAAAAAAATCCGCCTTGCCGTCATATAGTGAATGAAACCCGCACGCAGCAGGTGGGTAAACGCCCGAGTGTTTCTCGCTCCCTTCTTCCCGTGGGGAGGTCTGCAGTCCGCATCCGGAGCTGAATTCCCTAATAAAATGTGTTGGATCAAATGAACTATAATTCACCGAACAAGGCAGAATATTTATTTGTTGATTATATTATATCACAACTTTTCAAAAAAATCAAGAGTTTTTTATGTAAAATTATGAGAATTTGGCGAAAATTTTCTGAGATCAGAGTTCGCCCTCCAGAGCTTCCTGCATACGCTCCATAAAGAAAGCGGAAACACGGTCAAATTCGTCATCGTCATCTATAGAAGCGAGAATCTCTTCGCCGTTCTCTTCAACGCACTTGAGGATAACAAGATCGCAGTCCTCGCTGAGAAAGTCGTCACCCTCAACAGCTGGGATCATTGCATAGTACTGCTCGCCGTCAAGTTCGGCAGCATCGATGAGCTCAAAGTTCTTTTTGTTGCCCTCATCATCTATAAGCTCAAAAAGCTCAGGTGTGTATTCATTCATTTCTGACATAGTTTACTCCATTCCGGCGTTGCGCCATGTTATAAAAATATTATACACTATAATAGTAAAAAAAGCAAGTAGAAATAATACCCGGCTCTTTTATTGGACAAGATATACAATTGAAGCTTCTGCGGATTGTTACAACTGCCGAAATAAACTAAAATCTGTCAAAAGTATATAAAATACTATTGACATTCTACAAAGGATGTGGTAATATATAATCAAGGAAAGGGAAAGAACCAAAGGCAAGAGCCTAAGGTGTTTCCCAGAGCTGAATTTACTTGGACTGAGGCTCAGGCCTCAATGTAAATGATACTATGCGGAAGGGAGAGTGAGTCCAATGGAAGGAAGCTTGATTCAGCAGCGTGAAGCCGGCGGGCTTGCTGAGTAATTGGATCTTTGAAAGAGGGAATATAGGCTTCGAGCTTGTTCCGTTGATTGAAGTTTCAAGTATGGTGATTCGATTATAAGGCTGACGTATTGCTGATTGGAAACGGCTTCATGTCTAAACTCAATTTGGATACAGGATTATCTGAAATTTCGACAATGAGTCTTTAGATATATTGCTAAAATTTTAGTGAAAAGGTTGAGTCCAATGAGAATTTAGGTATTTACTTTATGATATTGCAATGCTCATGCCGGAGCAGACTGCTTCGGGCGGAATGTGAGTAAATACAATTTTATAGGTGATTCCAATGGGAAAAAAGTAAAGCTAATAATTACTTCTGTATTTAAGGAATGATGTACTATGATGAAAATGAGGTACAGATTAGAATTCTGAATTGAAAGGAATGAGTCCAAAGGGTAATTTAGCGAAGTGATGAAAGTCGCTTTTACAATTGAATATAATAATAGCCCCGGAGGTCTACCGGGGCTTTTTATTTTACTTTATTGATTCCAGCTGCTTTTTTCTGTAAAGTAAAGCCGATTGTTCCTGCTTGTTGTCACCGAATTCATAGTACACCTTGTCCTTCAGTGCATCCGGCAGATATTGCTGTCTGACATAATGATTGGGAAAATCATGGGGGTAAAGGTAGTGCTGGCCAACAATATCAGCACCTTTGCCGTCAAAATGCTTGTTTTGCAGATGACGAGGAAAGTCAAGTGCGTCCGAGCGCTTCACATCCTCTATCGCAGCGTCGATGGCCATGCAGGCACTGTTTGACTTCGGAGCAGTTGCGAGGAGGATCGTTGCCTCGGCAATAGGGAGCTTTGCTTCCGGGAGACCGAGCTGAAGTGCGGAATCTACACAGGCCTTAGTAACAACGATTGCCTGAGGGTAGGCGAGTCCAACGTCCTCAGAGGCTATACACAGTAATCTTCGGCAGAGGGAGATAATATCGCCGGCTTCGATGAGCCTTGCAGCGTAGTGCAGAGCGGCATTCTCGTCTGATCCTCGAACAGATTTGTGGAAGGCGGAGAGGATATCGTAATGCTGATCTCCGTCACGATCGTAGCGCATATTACTGCGCTGTGCAAGAATTTTCAATGATTCCTCAGTGACAGTGATCTTTCCGTCAGAGGGCTCTCCGCAAATAACAGCAAGCTCAGCAGTGTTCATAGCCTTCCGCACATCACCGCCGCAGCTGAACGCTATAGTTCTTAGGATATTATCGTCTGCACAGACCTCAAAGCCGTTCTCCTCTGACATGATACGGAACGCACGGCGAATAGCCGGTATGAGTTGTTCAGCGGATACAGGTTTGAACTCAAACACAGTGCTTCGGCTTATAACAGCGTTGTAAACAGAAAAATACGGATTTTCCGTAGTTGAGGCGATAAGCGTGATATCGCCGTTTTCAATGTATTCGAGGAGACTCTGCTGCTGTTTTTTATTGAGATACTGTATCTCATCCAGATAGAGCAGGATACCGTTTTCGCTGCCGAAGGTCCCGATGTCGGCGACTACATCTTTTATGTCAGAGATAGAAGCGTTGGTTCCGTTGAGCTTATAGAGGGACATACCGCAGTTTTCGGCGATGATTCGGGCGACAGTGGTCTTTCCGACTCCGGAAGGACCGTAGAATATCATATTCGGAACAGTTCCGCTGTCGATTATCTTCCTCAGCGGACGACCCTCTGCGAGGATATGCTCCTGACCGACTACATCGGCAAGAGTTTTCGGACGTATCTTATCGGCTAATGGTGCGGACATATTAACCCTCCTTAAGTTTTATCCGAGCCGGACGCAAGGTCAAGAACCATAAATACATCGGCTTTCTGGTTGTCATTATATCGTTCTGTGTCCCGGAAACCAGCCCGGCGGTAAAGCCTGATTGCCTTTGTACTTGTGGACATTGAGTCAAGGTACATCCGGCTGTATCCGTTTGAAGCTGCAAAACTTATCGCTTCTGTGAGCAGCTTGTATCCGAGGCCTTTTCCCTGATAAGCTTTGAAGAGATACAGGGATTTGAGCTCGCTGTCTGTATCGTTCAGCCTTTTTACGGCTACAGTACCGATTAGGTCTTCATTGCAGAAAAGGCATAAGAAAAATTCAAAGTACCCGGGAATATCATTATAAAAGGAGTGCTTTCCATTTAGTTCAAAGAGCCTGCCCGATTCCGGGAAGCACTGAGAAAGGAAGCTGTACACAGTACCTTCCATGCCTTTTTCAAATGGAACGATAGAAAAATCTTCAGTGATAACAGTTGACTGAAAATATTGCTCTTGGAATCTGACTTTATCAGCTATTTCATCTTTGGTGAACGACATATTTTCCGGACAGACTACCCATTTTTCTTCGACATCATCCTTGCGTCGGATGACAGCGATCACCTTACCTGTGAATTTATCAACAGGCTCGCTGATACCCAGGATATAGGCATCCTGTTCTTCACCGTCAGGTGCGATGATCCCTTCGACATAGCCGTAATTTATCGGATAGTACAGGTCATTGTATTCGGGATGATAGCTGCCCAGCGGACGGTCAACAGTTACAGTAACGATCTTACCAATCATATTTTCCACCTTAAAACGAAAGGGACGGACAGCCTGTCCGTCCCTTAAAAGCTATTGATTACTTATAAAGCGGGAACTTCTCGCAGATAGCATTTACGCCTGCACGGATCTCGTCAGCCTTGTTCTCGAAATCTGTAGCGCAGAGGTAGATGTACTCAGCGATCTTTTCCATTTCCTCAATGCCGAGACCTCTGGTAGTAACAGCAGGAGTACCGATACGGATACCGCTTGTTACGAAAGGCTTCTCAGGATCGTTGTGGATAGCGTTCTTGTTGACAGTGATGTAAACTTCGTCAAGTCTGTGCTCCAGTTCCTTACCTGTGATGTTGAAAGGACGGAGGTCAACCAGCATGAGGTGGTTGTCAGTACCGCCGGAAACGAGGTTGAAGCCTCTCTTGAGGAGACCGTCGGCGAGAGCCTTTGCGTTTGCAACTATTCTCTGCTGATAGTCCTTGAACTCAGGCTTGAGAGCCTCACCGAAGCAAACAGCCTTAGCAGCGATTGTGTGCATCAGAGGACCGCCCTGTGTTCCTGGGAATATAGCAGAATTGATCTTCTTAGCGAGGAACTCGTTGTTTGTAAGGATAAGACCTCCTCTTGGTCCGCGAAGAGTCTTATGTGTAGTAGTTGTTGTTATATCAGCATAAGGAACAGGAGATTCGTGGCATCCTGCTGCAACAAGACCAGCAATGTGAGCCATATCTACCATAAGGAGTGCGCCGACAGCTCTTGCTATCTCTGAGAGACGCTTGAAGTCAAGGGCACGGGGATAAGCAGATGCACCAGCAACGATCAGCTTTGGCTTGTTCTTGTTAGCGAGCTTATAAACCTCATCATAATTAATAGTCTCAGTCTCGTCATCAAGGCCGTATGAAACGAAGTTGAAGAACTTACCTGAGATATTAACAGGAGAACCGTGAGTCAGGTGGCCTCCGTCTGCAAGGCTCATTCCGAGAACAGTATCGCCTGGCTGGAGAAGAGCAAAGTAAACAGCTGTATTAGCCTGAGCACCTGAGTGGGGCTGAACGTTAGCGTACTTAGCGCCGAAGAGCTTGCAGGCACGCTCGATAGCGATAGCCTCTACCTCGTCAACGCACTGGCATCCGCCGTAGTAACGCTTTCCGGGATAGCCCTCAGCGTACTTGTTAGTGAGAACGCTGCCCATAGCTGCCATAACAGCAGGGGAAACGATATTCTCGCTGGCGATGAGTTCAAGATTTCTCTGCTGACGAGCCAGCTCCTTGTCCATAGCCTCGCCTACAGCCGGGTCATAGCCCTTAACGAAGCCGATTGAATCCATAAGATCGTTATACATTTTTAAAAGCACTCCTTTTAAAGATTGTTAGTCATAAAATACTTACCTTTTCATTATACATTAAAAAAAAGGAAATTTCAATAGGAAAAAGGAAAAATATAAAATAATTTTGAAATCTTTCAATAGGGAAAGATGATAGGGTGTAATAAAAGTACTGCTAATAAAGCTGAAGTGCCGGAAATTGCTGCCCATGATATAAATACGGCAGGTAATGTTATATATAGCTTTCCATAGCGTTTAAGGCAGTTGATGCATCGTATTGAAAAAACTGCCAAAATGATCAGAAGTACAAAAAGGCATACAGTTGAAATACAGAAATGTGCAGATGAAAAATAATGATTTTTTTCATAGCTTTCTAAGGATTTATTGAGAACAAGCTTGTCGTAGTATTCATAATAGTGATACATCGCATAGCCTATTACCATCATCAATCCGGAAACTGCACCTGCTAAACATGTGCATATGATAGCATATGAGAAACATCTCTCTTTATCGATCTCTTTCATATTATCAGTATGCTATATTATATTCCTTCATATACTGCTCGATGGTATACTCAGAATCGGCAAGCTGTCTTCCGAAGAGGCGGAGCACCATTGTTGCGTCAGACCCATCGATAGTACCGTCGTGATTGAAATCACCATTTTTTGCCATAAGCTCGTCCATTTCATAGTCATCGAAGTTGGCTAACATTGTAAAGCATTTGAGGATGAGTGTAGCATCAGAGCCATCAACCGTCTTGCTTCCGTCAACATCGCCAAGGTCTCCGATAGTGGATATGGTGTAGGAGGCAATGCTCTTTTCCTGACCGATAGGATAAATAGACACAGTAGCCTTATCGCCTTTTGCAAAGGCCTGATCGAGAGTTGCGGGCTTTGCAACGCAGGTCGAAGTTATATCAGTAACCTTTGTTTCGGTAATAAATTTCCCGTTGCTGTCCTTTTTAGGGGTCTGATAAGTAAGATATATTTGTATTTTTAGTCCGTCAAGAGAAATATCTCCGGTGGTGCTTGCGTATTTTGTAAGGGATGGGAGACTTTCCTTGCGTATTTCAGCTGTCTGGATCAGAGCCTGGACAGTTGTATCCTTCGTTATTTGTGCTGGAACATCATTCCACATATAGAAATCCTGCTCGGTGTAGACGTTGATATGTTTGTGAAGGGATGATGTATCGATCTTGGTATAGTCGATAGTCTGTCCCTCATTAACAGTCATCGTAGTCATTACATTTCCGTCAGGATCGATAAATGTCAGCGTATGGGTGACCGGAGTCTGCGGATCCGGCTGGTTGGAGCTGCTGGTAACATTTCCGTTTACAGAAATATCGCCGCTTATGTGATCTGCATATGTATTGAGCGGAATCGCAGCAGACCACAGAGTTATAGCTGTAGCAGCAGAAAGCAATTTCATTCTTTTCATATAGATCCTCCTATTATTTCCTTACCGTAAACAGCCGGCAGGATTTTGAGAGCTTTTTGTAAAGCTTGGCGTATTCATATCTTGATACGCAAAGACACATGAGGTCGGCAGAG
>JAAYBK010000327.1 GCA_012718885.1 Ruminococcus sp.
CTGATGCCGAACTGGAAGATATGTCCATCGCCCACTATCTCGTGACAGCGTCTCAGCACACAGGCATGAGACAGCTTCTGGCCGAGGTAATCGTCCCTCAGGTCAGCATGAGCGTCAAAGTGTACGATATACAGGTCATTGTACTTATCGCTGACGGCCCTAACTGTACCCAGAGTCACAAGATGCTCTCCGCCGATCATAAAAGGGATCTTGCCGTCAGTGAGTATCTGTTCGGCACGCGCTGATATATCTTCGACCGCACCGCCGGTATTGCCGAAGGGAAGCTCCAGATCGCCGCTGTCAAAATAGCAGTAATCCAGCATATCCCTGTCCTGATAGGGACTGTAGGTCTCAATACCGAAGCTCTCGTTCCTTATGGCAGCCGGAGCAAATCTTGTTCCGGGACGAAAGCTGGTAGTACCGTCGAAGCCTGCTCCGAAGAGGACGATCTTTGCGTCCTCATACTCGCTGTCGCAGGCAATGAATGTCTGTATATTTTTATTCAACATCTTTAAGAAGCTCCTCTACATAGTTTGGCAGAGCAAATGCGCCGATGTGAAGACGAGGATTATAGTACCTTGTCTTCAGACCCAGCATACTCCATTTAGTGCCGTTATAATCATTAGTGGGATGATATTTCTTTGAAGCAAATCCGAAGAGCCAGTGTCCGGAGGGATAAGTCGGGATGTGAGCCTGATATACCTTGCTTATGGGGAAACTCTCTACTATCCTCTTATGGGAGCGCTGCATAGCTGCGGCGTCCTCGTCATAGAAGGGGCTCTCGTGCTGGTTCACCATTATTCCGTCCTCTCGCAGTGCCTTAAAGCAGCTGCCGTAGAACTCCTTGGTGAAAAGTCCTTCTCCCGGGCCGAATGGATCTGTTGAGTCAACGATGATAACGTCATACATATCCTCACAGCGGCGGATGAACTTAACTCCATCCTCGTAGTACATATTTACTCTCGGATCATCGAAACGGCAGGCTGTAGTCGGAAGATACTTCTTGCAGACCTCAACCACCAGCTCGTCTATCTCCACCAGGTCTATCATCTCAACTGAGGGATAGCGGGTAAGCTCACGGACAACGCCGCCGTCGCCTGCGCCGATAACGAGTACGTTCTTCGGGCATGGATGCACAGCCATAGGAACATGGGTTATCATCTCATGGTAGATGAACTCATCCTTCTCAGTGAGCATCATATATCCGTCAAGGGTAAGGAATCTGCCGAATTCCTTGGAATCGAATATATCTATTCTCTGAAATTCACTGTTTCCGCTGTAGAGCTGATGATCGACCTTTATTGAAAATTTAACATTCGGAGTATGACGCTCCGTGAACCATAATTCCATTATTACCCTCCTGTAAAAGTTAATTCATGGATTGCTGCGGTGTCCTTATATTACTTTCTGTCCTTCGGAGGACCTTCAACACCGTTTTTCTTAAGCACGAACTTAAGGAATATAGGGCTTACTATGAAGATTATTATGTATGCCACTACAAGGCTGAGTATGAGTGATTTTACAAACATTATGCCGAAAGGCGGAAGATCAGCACCGTGGCCGGAAGCCATTTTGCGGACAAGAGCTATCATCGCCAGTGTTATCACCGGTGTATAGATAAGGTCTGAAGCAAGGCTGGATACCAGTCTTGCCGGCAGGCTGTGCTCCTCAAAGCCGAAGGCACGGACAATACCGCCCTCCACCTTTGGCATGGGCACTAAAAGTCCTATGATAAGGCTTATGATAAAGCTTGTCACAAATGTCACGAGAAATGGAACAATCTGAAACTTTCCGGATGAAAGTGTTCCTGTAAGTGAAAGGCAGAAACTGAGCGTTACCGCCATAAGCAGACTCATCTGCATACCGATCTTCTTGTTATTCATATAAATACACTCCTTAATCATTCAAGTACGTTGAGACGCTCTATATTTAGATCCTCCGTACCTGTCATCTGACACCCTTTTTCCTTCGCATACTTTATGTACTCTATTATCTCCGGAGTTATCAGCTCGCCCGGGGCAAGTATCGGTATTCCCGGAGGATAGCACATAACAAACTCACTGCATACGTTTCCGGCAGCCTCATCAAGCGGCAGTGAACGCTTCTTTGCATAGAAAGCTCTTCTTGGAGTTTCCGCCACCACAGGATTGATGTACTCCTGGGTAAGCATACCTGTTCCCTCCTTGCCGAATCTACGCTTTATCTCTGCAAGGGCACTTATGAGGCGCTCTATGTCACGCTTGCGGTCTCCTACCGAGATATATGCGAGGACGTTTCCGATATCACCGAACTCTATCTGGATATCGTATTCGTCACGAAGCAGGTCATATACCTCGATACCTGCAAGACCTATAGGCAGGGTATATATACTAAGCTTAGATACGTCAAAATCATAGATGCTGTCCCCGTTTATCAACTCACGGGAGTAGGCATAGTAGCCGCCGATATCATTTATCTCAGCACGGGCATATTCTGCCATTTCCACTGTCTGAGCAAATATCTCAGGGCCGCTGAGGGCAAGTCTCTTCCTTGATATATCAAGACTGGACAGCAGCAGATAGGATGCACTGGTGGTCTGAGTAAGGTTGACCACCTGGCGCATATAGTCCGAATTTATAGCCTTTCCCATAAGCAGGAAAGAGCTCTGTGTAAGGCTTCCGCCGGATTTATGCATACTCACTGAGGCAAGGTCTGCTCCGGCAGCCATTGCAGTCACAGGGAAATTCTCCCCGAAGTAGAAGTGAGTGCCGTGAGCCTCGTCCACCAGCACAAGCATACCATGTGCATGGGCAAGCTCGGTTATCCTCCTAAGATCGGAGCATATGCCGTAATAGGTGGGGTTGTTCACCATTATCGCCTTTGCGTCCGGATTCTCCTCAATAGCCTTTTCTATCTGGGAGACGGACATTCCAAGTGCGATGCCAAGCTGATGATTAACGTCCGGATTTACATATACCGGAACTGCTCCTGTAAGGATAAGGGCATTGATAGCGCTCCTGTGGACGTTTCTCGGCATTATGATCTTGTCGCCCTCCTTGCAGGCGTACATTATCATGCTCTGAACGGCGGAGGTGGTGCCTCCCACCATAAAGAATACATTAGCCGCACCAAAGGCCTCAGCCGCAAGATCCTCTGCGTCACGTATTACTGATACAGGGTGGCAGAGATTATCAAGGGGCTTCATGGAGTTTACATCCACGTTCATACAGTCCTCGCCCAGGAACTCTGTAAGCTCCATATTTCCCCTGCCGCGCTTATGGCCGGGAACATCGAAGGGCACTACCCTCATGCGCCGGAATTTTCTCAGCGCCTCATAGATCGGTGCATTCACCTGTGAAAGCTCAGACATTTCCGAACACGTTCCTTCCGCTGAATATTTCTATCATTTCTCTCTGGAGCGCATTGGTTATATCGAGCCTGCTCCTTGGAGAGAGTTCTCTAACATCTGTATTGAAAAGGTAGTTCTGAAGCTCGATCTCCTTGATGAGCATCTTCGTGTGGAACATATTTGCCTGGTACACATTGATATCGACCGCATCGTACTTATCCAGTATCTTTGCGTCGATATAATTCTGTATGGAAGTTATATCATGGTCTATGAACAGCTTTTCGCCGTCAAGATTGCGTGTAAAGCCTCTTACA
>JAAYBK010000328.1 GCA_012718885.1 Ruminococcus sp.
CTGTTTATAGTCGTAGTTGAGATAAATGTCAATGACCTGATTAGTGATAAAGTCATACCAGCTCACCTCTTTTTCGTCCGGAACGATGACCTTCGCCTGCTCCTTGAGGTATTTGTTGGCAATGCGGCAGTATTCACCAAATTTCTTATAAAAACTGAAATCGAGAGGTTTAGCGCCTTCGTTCTTTTTTACTGCTTCCTCGAAAGCTGCATATGCCTCAGTATATCTCGTGTCACTATTAAGTATCTTATTTTCTTCTTGTGCCTCTAACTGTTTGTATCTTGCATCATTAGTCGGAATGACATTACCCTTGCCATATTTTTCCTCCATCGCTTTCTTGATATTTTGCATTATAGTTTTGTGGTTTGTATCAAGTATCTCTTGCTTTATCGGGTCTAATTTTTTCTTTTCAACTTCAACTGTTTCAGAGAACTTTACTCTGACGTTATAGAGCTTTTTGCCGAGATTCTTTTTGTCACCTTCATTCGCGACACCATTCTCGTAGACATACATCTTAGTGTAGTTTAAGAGCCATACTCCGGTACCGCCTTTGAATTCCCACCATAGAGCGCCAAATGGCGCTGCGGCAGCCGCTGCTCCTAAAAGGCCTGTTAACGTTACAGGACAGTTTTTATTGGAATCAAAGCTCAGGTGTCCGTTTTCTATCGTTATCGCATACTCGTTCCACACGCCCGAATCAGAGACACGGTAAACACTGAGAAACGGATAGTTCTCCTCAAATATCCCAAGTTCCTCGAGGTCAAGGTCAACGTGGAACGTTCCCGGAAGTATTTCATCTTCGGCAAGTCCTGCATCCAGGTCCCATGCATAAAGAACCCTTTCGTCAGGATCAACTTCCTGGATAGCTTCATCAAATACAGCAAATTCTTCCTCTGTGACAGGAGTCATCGTGAATTCTCTGTCATGGTCGAGGGCATTGTCCTCAGCAGATATTACGATTCCCGGCTGAGGGGTTATGCTGAAAGCCTTACTGTTTCCGGCAGGCAGGACGTTAGCTGCCTCCTCCGGCTCTGTATCCGGTATCCCGTTTAGAAGCTGATCGGTTGTATAAACTACCGGCTCAGGCTGCTCCTTTCTTATAAGAGGGATCATAAAGCCCGGATAGCCGAAGCCGGTAAACAGAAGCGCAAGGACTATCAAAGCGGAGACAAGTACAATACTGATACGGTTATTCTTTTTTCTTCCGATCATACTAATCCGCCTCCTCTTCAGTGTAGTTCATCCACCCATAAGGTCCGAATTCTTCTTCATAGTATTCTGCTTTTATTTCGTCCGTCGCAGGCTCATAGTTTTCATATTCACCTGCCTCATAAGCAGCATTTATCCTGTCATATTCAGCTGCCTGTTCTTCGTTGGTAGTGTCTTCAGCAACGATAAATTCGTCCGGCTCCTCAACTTTTCTTGCATCACGTACCCTGCCGGGGATAAATACGATACCGAGTACCAGCAGCATCAGGCAGACTGCCCCGATCACTACATTACGTATTACTGCGCCCTTGCTTGCTTCATCAGGTATGTCAGCTCCCGTGAAAACAGCAAATGGTGACTCCTGATACGTTGTTACTGTATCATTCACCGGAGCACGGCATTTTGAGCAGAATTTAGCGCCCGGAAGCAGATCAGCTCCGCAGGAAGAACATCTCTGCACCTCAGCAGAAGCTCCATTCTCTTCCAAAGCAACAGCACTTCTGCACTTTGAGCAGTATTTCGCTCCGGGAAGAAGCTCTGCACCGCAGTTCCTGCACTTTATATCAGCCATATCATCCCCTCCTTATTATTAAATTGTACGTGTTTATTTTCTCACAAGTGCCAGATAATTCGATGTACCGTCAGGAAGATAAAGAGTTCCGATAGCATACTGCTTTCCGTCAGTTCTCCAGAATGAGTAAAGGTCAATGGTAACAGTGACTCCGTTCACATCAGAAGCTGTATGTATAACACTTCCGTTCACAGCGCCTGAGAACTGTGTTACAGTACCTTCATCCATATAATACGCTTCTGAATATGGCGGCTCAACATAATACCAGTCAACAGTCAGGGTAACTCTGTTGCCGTCGAAGAATATCTCGATGTTGTCTATTTCACGAGTTGTTCCCACGCCTGTAGTATCTTCATAGACTATCATAGACTTCCAGCCGCCTCCAGTTGCGTAGTAATTGTCAATGACCTCAGCGTTCGGAGGCGGAGCGCTGACAAGTCCGAACTGACCGGCGCACCAATCAAATTCATCGAATGTCGGACGATCGTTCGTTGAATATGCCGCAGCTTCTGCCTTTGCAGCTGAATCAGCAGAAATGGCAGTTGTAACTTCTGTGGCTGTTTCTGTTGTCGTTGTCTCAGTTTCAGTTGTTGCTTCGATGGTAGTTGTTGTTAGTGTTGTGACCACAGTAGACTCAGTAATCGGTTCTGTCCCGGAAGTCGTTTCTTCCGTGACAGTTGTGGCTTCCGTTTCGGTTGTGTCAGATGTCACAACGGAACGTTTACTTCCTCCTGATTTGCCACCCGAACTGTCGTCTTCGCTGTTCTTTACAAGCAGGAATATCACACTTCCGACTGCAGCCGCAAGGAGTACAGAAAGCGTGACGATTATAGCTATCATTCCGCCGTTTTTCTTTCCTCCTGATTTAGAAAACACATTCGGCTGCTGCGGATATGTGTAATTGTTCGGAGTTGGAGCCGCCTGATTCGGCAGTGTATACGGCGTTTGCTGTGCTGGTCCGGGCTTCGCAGGTGCTTGAGCACCCGGAGTAATACTCTCACCGCAGTAGGCACAGAAAATATCATCGTCTTTTATTTGTTTTCCGCATTTGGGACAGAACATAAAATCACCTCTTCTTTTTAGCATTTTACAGAAAGTTATTTACTATTTTAATGTGATTATATCACATATATAATAAAGTGTCAATGTAAAAACGAATTTTTGTTACAATTATTAATTGACATTTTACAATCCGTTCATAAAGCCCGTTTACTTTATCAGATCTGATATGCACAGCTTTTGTACGGAATCATAAGCATTTACAACTCCTATCAAAAATGCAATATAAACATTACGATGTCTTTAGATTGATTCGGTGTTAGCGTTGCCTTTGTAAATAAAAAACTGAGCCAATTTTGATAAAAAAATAATGAGCCACTAATCGATCTTCATGGTCGAGACGATATGTAAATCGAGTACGTTTTGACACCAAGCGGTTCAAAAAGATATTTGTTTGCATAGTCCACTGTCTTCATATTGGTTGCCTTATAAAGTATCCCAGTGAGAATATTCAGGCACACCGTTTTATAGTTGAATTCGTCTGTCAGACCGTTCCTGCCGCCAAGAAAATCAAGAGAAGCGTATGTCCAATTATCGCTTGAATATACCTTTGCCTTGGGAAATAGTCTCCAACTTTTCATTGCCTATAATTTTTTGCTGCACAATAATAAGTTCCAGATCTGATAGTGATTCCAAAGCGAGTTTGAGTTCTACTAATTCGGTTATTGACATTGTAACCTTTTCAGCTTCGGCTTGCATTTTTTTCAGGTGCAAGCCCATAATATTCAAGCTTTCTTTTGGAATCTTTACTGTAAACATATCTTGTGTGTCTGATTATCTCTTATGAGTATGACTGGTCAATGAAGATTGAAAACAATGTAGTGGTCGGAGTATGCAGTTCTACAACAGCAGCATACGAATATACCGGTGCGTTTCCGTGTTCTGTACCTTCAGAGTGTCTTGTAACTTATAATGGTTATAATGAATTATGTGAGGACAGTCACAAGAGTGATGAATGGCTTTCAGCCGGACATCTGATCATGCCTTGATAAACGGATAGAATAAACTGATGCAGATATAGTCCATAAAATATTAAAAAGCAATACGCTTTGTTGATTACAGCAAATAACATAGCGACACTTATTTGAACGTTTGTTGATTATTCCAAACTTGCAGAGCATCTCTTGACAGTCCTAATTTGCTGTGTTATAATTCAGACAAATTAAAAGCTATGACGAAGACGGAACCTGCAACGAATTTTTCAGAGAACCGGTGGTGGTGTGATACCGGTAAATGACTGCAGAATTTCCCATCGCTTCCGAGCCGGAAACCCCAAAGGTTTACACCCAGTAGGCGTTTCACGTGTATGCTGCGTCAGTGCATAGAAGTTGTCAGACTTCGAAGAGGTGGCGGATCATTGAATCCGCAATTTGAGTGGTACCGCGAGTATTCAGAGTCAATACCCGTCTCAAAGCTAATACGTGCTTTGAGGCGGTTTTTATTTTGCCTTCTCAGAGCTTCAGCCAAAAAATGTAGCCTGCTGTTTCTCTGTACTGACATGCGGAAAACAAGCAGATGCGGAACATCCGAAGAAATGAAAGGCGGAATTATCATGCTTACACTCGACAAGGTATTCGATGCACAGACAGTGCTCAAAAACATCATCAGGGAAACAAATCTCGTAAGAGCTCACGGTATCGCACCGAAGTGCGAACTTTATCTGAAACCGGAAAATCTTCAGTTTACCGGATCATTCAAAATCCGCGGAGCTGCGTACAAGATCGCAATGCTCTCACCGGAGGAAAAGAAGAACGGCGTTATCGCATGCTCAGCCGGAAACCACGCACAGGGTGTTGCTCTTGCTGCAACTAAAAACGGCATAAAATCGCTTATCTGTCTGCCGGATACTGCGCCTATCTCGAAAATAGAAGCCACCAAGGGATTCGGTGCAGATGTGTGCTTAGTGGAAGGATGCTACGACGACGCATACCGCAAAGCACTTGAACTCCGTGACGAAAAGGGATACACCTTTG
Source organism: Ruminococcus sp. (assembly GCA_012718885.1). Classification (GTDB taxonomy): domain Bacteria; phylum Bacillota; class Clostridia; order Oscillospirales; family Ruminococcaceae; genus Ruminococcus. The sequence continues at coordinate 4,813 of JAAYBK010000328.1, forward strand.
TGCATCCTTTTGACGATGAAAATGTAATTGCCGGTCAGGGCACTATCGCACTTGAGATCTTAAATGATATTGACAACATCGATGCCATTGTCGTTCCTGTCGGCGGAGGCGGGCTCATATCCGGTATCGCCTATACAGTAAAGCAGATCCGGCCGTCCGTAAAGGTGTACGGCGTTCAGGTCGCAGGCGCACCGAGTATGTACAATTCAGTAAAGAACGGTCAGATCGAATGCCTTCCGTCAGTATCGACTATTGCAGACGGTATCGCTGTAAAGCAGCCGGGTGAAAATACATACGCCCTTGTAAGTGAATACGTTGATGAAGTGGTCCTTGTAAGTGACGACGAAGTGGCAGGTGCCATCCTTGCACTTGTCGAAAAGCAGAAGATGGTAGCGGAAGGTGCCGGTGCAGCTGCCGTTGCGGCAGTAATGAGCGGTAAACTTGATGTTGCCGGCAAGCGTGTTGTTGCAGTTGTATCCGGTGGTAACATCGATGTTACAAGTCTTTCAAGAGTTATCGATCGCGGCCTTCTCAATTCCGGACGTTCAACCAGCCTGCTTATCGAACTTATTGACAAGCCTGGCCAGCTTAAGGAAATCTCACGTATAATCGCCGACTGCGGCGGAAACGTCACCGGTGTTCACTACGAAAAAGGTGCTACTGAAAGTGTCAACGGATGTTTCCTTCGTATCAACATGGAAACAAGGGATTTCGACCACGTTGATCTTATAACTCGTTCACTTTGCGAAGCTGGCTTTAAACTGGTATGATACTGATTAAAACCGACAGGCAGCCGGAGATGTAATTGCGGCGATAAATAAGGCGGAAAGCTGGTAACCGCCATTTATTCAGAGCATATATTTCGCTTTATCAAAAGTTCGGTTAGATGCTCGATACGAAGATCTTTATCCTCTATTTTTTTGAGCTCGGAGCATTTCTGCAAGGATTCTTCGTATGCTTTTTTCAGCTCTTCATACGTCATGATAAAATGCTCCTTTCCTCGATATCAGGTCATCTGTGGTACTTTTA
>JAAYBK010000027.1 GCA_012718885.1 Ruminococcus sp.
CCAAAAGGTGCTTGCCAATTTCCAACAGCAAAGCAGCCTGCACAAATTGCACAGACTGCTTTGGGTCACAATATAGATTATTTTTGTTTTTTGTGCTGTCTACTTGACAGGGGGCGGGTCATTCCGTGCGGATGCTTTTTGATTTGTCCCTTACAATGAACAACTTTTATAAATAACCGTTTGTGCAGTCCGGTTATAAGCTTGATTATCCCTTGAATACGTATCTCATGAAGTTGTACATATGCGGAGTTACTGTTGCTCCACCGTGGTCACCCTGTGGGATAACCTGCCAGAGATGCTCAACACCATTAGACTCAAGAGCCTTGTGGTAGGTCTCAGGATAGTTTTCAGTAATTGCAACGACACTGTCGTTTGCAGCTGCTGACATAAGTATCATTATAGGCATTACTGAAGGCTTGAACTGGCTTGTCTGCTTGAGTGAGCCTTCGTGTGTCATGAAATTATCCTTTGTCGGGAATATTCCGGGAGCTGAGCAGGCACCGCCTACATAGCCGTAAAGCTCAGATCTTGTTATACCTGTGTAGAGAGCTTCTCGTCCGCCGAGAGAGAAGCCTGTGATAGCTGTATTCTCTCTTCCGGTCTTAACGGAATAATGCTCCTCCATGTAAGGCATAATGCTGTTTTCGATATCCTCACGGATGAGATCGTACTTACGCATTGTCTCCTGGTCAAAGCCGCCGAACATTCCGCCGCCGCCGCCCTGGCCTGTAAGCATATTCGGGCAAACGATGATCATCTTCTCGCACTTTCCGTCAGCAAGGAGGTTTCCGAGCATTGTCTTAACGCCCATATCGAGCATTGACTGCTCATTACCGCCTATACCGTGGAGCACGTAGAGGACAGGATACTTCTCATTTGCGTTATAGCCGGCAGGAAGGACAACATTCATCTGCTTGTTGCACTGACCGTCCTTGGAGTAATAAGTAACCTTATCAACCTTACCGTAGTCAACACCGCTTCTCTCGGAATTGAAGTTTGAAGGAGCGTTGATCTGCATATCATTTGCGATCTGCTTCATATAGCCTGAGCTGTCACCGCCGCCTTTAGTAGTTGTAGTAGTTGTCACGATCTTTGCTGTTGTAGTAGTTGTTGTAGCAACAGGCTGTGCGAACTTATTTGCATCACCGAGTATGAACTTTGAAAGTGAAACGATATCAGCAACGTTGAATGAGCCGTCGCCGTTGAGGTCAACGATGTTCATATTGAACTTAACTGTTGTACCTGCAAACTGATCGAGAACATACTCACGGGCAAGTGCAAGATCAAATCCGTCGATCTTGTTATCGCCGTCGAAGTCGCCGCGTATCTTTGAATTAGGAACGAGTACGGGATCCGGATCAGGATCGGGATCTGTATTGTTCTGCTCTTTTCCATCAATTACGCCCTTACCTGAAACTATAGATGAAGCCTTGCCCTTTTCAGCGATAGTAACTTCATCAATATAGAAGTCTGTCTTGTCATCGGGAGCTTCAAAATAGAGTGTCAGGTTCTCAGCGCCTGCAGGGATAGTGAATGAAGTATTTGAAAGATCAGTCCACTTTCCGCTGGCAACTGTCTTAAGAGCTATCTCATCATAATTCGCCTTGCCGTCCAGATCATACTGGAGTGTCAGCTTCATATCAACATCTGCGCCGCTCTTCTGGAGAACTGCACCGCTGAAGCTATATGTCTTGCCGGGAACGAATGTGGATGAATCCAGCATACACTCAGCACCATTCCATGTTTCAGTACGTCCGCTTATATAGAGGCCGTTATCGCCGGCATAGTAATTTTTCTTATCCTGCTCGATAGTAGCACCACCACGGCCCGACCATGGAGATGTGGTCTTATCGAAAGAAGAATAGAACAGAACTCCCTCCGGCAACGGATCAGGATCCGGCTCGGGATCAGGTGATTTGCCCAGGAAAAGATTATTCTTCTTTACTGTAGCCTGACCGGAACTCTCCCAGCCCTCAACGTTAAGAGCTACTTCATACATTCCGCCCATCTTCATGCCGTTCTTTTCCCACTGAGCGAAATGCTTATCTACATGGATCGTACCGCTTGTTCTCTTCTGGCTGCCGTCACGAACGCTCCAGTACTGGTTGAAGTGTGTAACACCAGGCTCAATGGAAGGACCGTCATGTGTACCGGAATAGATCTCATACATTGCACCGTCGACAGTTGTAGTGCCGACCTTCTTCATATACGGACCTTCTCCGGGTGGTCTCCATGTGCCGTATGAGTCTACGATATAATACTCTACAAGAGGATTTCTTGTCCAGCCGTAAATACAGAGATATGAGTTTCCGTTCGGTCTGTAATCAACGTCAAATTCAACAGCAATGTCACCAAGTGAGCTCCATGTAGGAGAATTGCTGAACTTCTTTCCTGCACGGAACAAGCAGTTGTGAGAGTTATTCCAGCTACAGGTAAATGTTCCGCTGGAACCGGGAGTCATATTTACATTGTCATTGTATTCGCTCCACATCTCAAAGTCGTAGCCATCTTTAGTCCAATTCTGTTTTATCTCAGCGTTTGCTGATATTGGATTTGCAGCAGGTATAACAGGCATTGCTGACAGGCACATTATTCCTGTTACCACGCCGCTGACGAGCTTTTTTATGTTGCCCTTCATTATGTATCATTCCTCGCTTTCTGAAATATAATGATTTAGATTGCGAATCCCCCTAAATTCTATATTGATTTTAACACATCAAATCAAACTATTCAAGCCTATTTTTGTGATTCATTGCTAAAACCAATCAATTATTGCGATGTTGCAACATAGTTAAAAAATCAGCATACATCCGCAGAAACTGCGAAAATATGCTGTTTACAGGTATATAATATAATCATATGAGCCCGAAATGGCTCAGTGCATTTGCTATCCCATCCTCCTCTATGGGGGTGGTGATGTAGGAAACATATGGGTAGATCACTTCTGCTCCGCCCATTGCGATACTATTGGGAACAGCCTTCAGCATCGGCAGATCGTTCATGCTGTCGCCTATGGCATAGGCCTCGCTGACAGGTATCCCCAGCCTTTTCAGTATCACATCGATCGCAGTGGCTTTCGAGAATCCCTTCGGCACATTCTCGTAAAAGCCGCCTCCTCTGTCGATTATATCGAAATACGGACTGACCTCCCGGCGGAAGCGCTCCATGTCCGTATCCTTACTGCACCAGACAACGAACTTGTCGAAAATGAACTCTTCATCATCAACTCTTCGTGACACATTGATGCCTGAATCCACAAATGTTTCCATGAAATATTTCAGGCCGTCAGACACCGGGCACTTGTCGTCAAAGAAATATCCGTCACGGTGTTCATACACCGGCGTAATACAACATTTTCTCATTTTCAGAGCAATATCGTTACAAAATTCTTTTGCGAGAGTATTGGAAAGAACAACCTCCCCTTTGTACTCGATATATGTTCCACAGCCAAGAAGATATCCGTCAAAGCCCAGCTCCTTCACCCTTGAACTGATATTGAAGGCCGTCCTGCCGCTGTTGATGAAGGTGAGATTGCCCCTCCTCCTTGTTTCGGCAACAGCTGCCCGGGTACTTTCCGGTATAAAAGCCCGCTCGTCCTCGGTCACAAGGGTACCGTCGATATCAAAAAAAATAACTGCCATAATATCCCTCCGTAATATCAACAGTATAAATTATACAGCTTTGTTACTGATTTGTCAATATCGGCTTGATATTTTCCGGCAGCAGTGGTATAATTAAAAGAGATCAAACGGAATACGCCGAATCTTTTTAAGGAGCTGATACCATGTTACAGATCTACTGCGGAAACGGAAAAGGAAAAACCACCGCCTCTGTGGGTGCCGCTGTAAGAGCAGCCGGAGCCGGCTTAAAGACCGCCTTCATCCAATTTCTCAAAAGCGGCACCTCCTCCGAGATCGCCATGCTTGAAAGGCTTCCCGGTATCACCGTGCTGTACGCCAGCGTCTGCGACAAATTCACCTTTCAGATGAACGATGAGGAAAAGGCTGAGGTTCGCCGCTGTCACGACCGCCTACTTGCTCATGCAGGAAAGCTGCTCTCGGAAGGGCTGGATGTGCTTATCCTTGACGAGTTCAACGCCGCCTATAAACTTGGGCTCATGGACAGAACATCCGCCGCAGAGCTTATCCTCTCAAATAAGAACAATGCGGAGATCATCATTACCGGCCGGGAACCTGCTCCGGAATTTACTGAAGCTGCTGACTATATCAGCGAGATCGCTGCCGTAAAGCACCCTTATGAGAACGGAACTGCTGCCCGTAAAGGCATCGAATATTAATAATACCCGTAAGCAGAACGCTCCGGACTGCTTACGGGATTTTTATAATTTGCATACCATTATAAATTCTTCATCATTTTCGCTTACAGTTTCAAAGCCGGCTTTCCGGTACATACGGACGGCATAATTCTCCTTTTGCACAGCTAAGGAAACTTGCCGGTATCCCATTTTTTTCAGCAGCTCCTTCATCTCCCTCAGCAGCGCAGTTCCTATCCCGGAATTCCTGTACTCTTTATACAGGGATATTGCCAGTGACGGGGTATCATCATCTATGTGGCCGTAATCATTCATTATCCGGCTCCATATAACTCCGACTATTTTCCTGTCACATTCAGCTGCAAGGCCTGCATCGCCTCTCCTGCTACCGAAATCCTCAACATAGACCTGCAATTCCGGCTGCATAATGATATCCCTCGGAGGCGGAACTGCTCCCTCCGGTATAAATATC
>JAAYBK010000329.1 GCA_012718885.1 Ruminococcus sp.
TGTAGTCCCTGTTCCCAGCGTACCAGCCACGGATCAAGGGTGTATTTTACGAATTCGAGCGACAGATGCTCGATGTTGCTGAAAGTAGCATGGTCGAGGTCGCCGATCATGTGCAGCGGCACGCGATACAGGCGGGCAATTTCCTCGATCTGAAACTTTCGCGTTTCGAGGAACTGTGCCTCGTTGTTGGGAATGGAGATAGGCGTGTATTTCATGCCCTCCTCCAAGATCGCTGTCTTATGCGCATTGCTGCTGCCGTATGCCCGCTGCCATGCTTCACGCACACGCTCCGGATTTTTTATCACGCCCGGATGTTCCAGCACCGCAGAGGGCGATGCGCCGTTTGCGAAGAAGGACGAGCCGTACTCATCACAGGCAACCGCCAGACCAAGTGCATTTTTCGCCATTGCAATGGGGCTGTATCCGACCAGACCGTCAAAGCCCAGTCCCGGAATATGCAGCACCTGTTCCATTGGCAGAATGATCTCGCCCTGCTGCTTGAAATTCGGATTGTGTTCGTCGTATCGGCTGTAGCGGTATATGAGCCTGCCGTGGTCGTCACGGTCAACACGCACCTTGTCCGGCATCAGCGGATACAGCCCCAGCACCTCACCACGACCGTTGCGGATGATCTGTGCATAGGCGTTCCCGTAGATCAGCAGGTGCGACATGAGCGTTTCCCGGAACACGAACGATGTCATTTCGGGATTTGGCTGGTCGTGCAGCAAAAAATATAGTGGGTGCTTCGGCACTCGCTCTTTTCCACTGTCGGTGTATTGATAAACGTGCAGGGGCAGTTGTGCGATCGCCTCCGACAAAACTCTCACGCAGGCATAAACTGCGATGATCTGCATAGCCGTGCGGTCATTGACACGCTTGCCTGCCTGTGTCCGTCCGAAGAAATAACTGTAGGACGGGCTGTCGTAGCTGTCCTTCGGCTTGTCCCTCGACCGGAACAGTCCGCTGAAAATACCCATGTGCATCACTCCTTTCGGTTGACTTTTTCTATGCGCGTATGATATAATATGGATAATTGTAGAAAGGAGTACAGGGTAAAACCTGCGTTGATTCTATGTCAGATACAATCTTTTACTCACTGAATCTCAAGAGGAATAAAACGCCGGAACAGGTGTTTGAAAAAATCAAAAAGGCAGTAAAGCCAAAAGGGACAACTGCAAAATGGAGTGTCTCTACAGAAGATCAATCTTTATGGATTGATTTTGGAGACGGAGCAAGTGAAACCTTCTGTCTCGTATTTAATAACAAAGAAGCAGGTGGTGCGTGTAAAGTTGCTTTCCCGATGGGCGGGGAACTATTTGAGAACGCAAAGAAAAGTGAATGGAAAACACTGATAGCCATCTTGCATTCCGTCAAATCCATGTGTTCAGAAATCAGTTTGGAAGATGATTATGACATTGCTGCTGAATACTTCATAAGTCTTGATTATACTTTTGGCATAAGAGAGCTCAGTCCGGAAGAAACAGCCCGACTTGATCGACTATTCAAACAAGGCTACACGAACTATGAAGCGTTTCTTTTGCAAATCTTTTGTGAAGATACGCACAGAGAGTATCCGAAGCATTTGGATGATGCAATTGGATCGTGTACAATTTTGAAAGACCCATTTCCCCAAATAAGTGCTGTGTGGGAAACTTATCTTTACGAAACCTCTACACTCAAAAAGAAGTGCTTGCGCGAAGTATATAAAGATAATTGGAACCTTACTCACGGAGAATACCAATTTTCTGGAGATCCTCCGACAGAAATCTATACATTCTGTCTTGGAGTGGGCAGACTATTCTCTGCTTATAATTTTATTGATAATACATGGGGACGCGGTGCGAATGTCACAATGTATTACAATGATAAATTCATGCCCTTGTTTAATCAGGCAGATGATTACGAGAAATGTAAGCTGGCTTACCAGTTCATGCTATCTGTCTATGATTATTGCAAATTCAAGCTTGTTGGAAAAGACATTATAAGTGAAATGAACGCTGCATTTGACAGAGAACATCCGTCAATTCATATGCCTTAAGTAATTCAAAGCACCAACAAATCTCTCTCATCATAAATGCTGTCGCCGGAGTCGTTTCCGCAGCGAATAGCACGGTCAAGTGCCATGATCTTATCCATCATTCGGCTTATCCCTCGACCGGAACAGTCCGCTGAAAATGCCCATGTGCATCACTCCTCTCGTTGACTTTTTGTATGGGCTTATGATATAATAAGGAAAAGCGGAGGATGTCCGCTAAATCGGAATTTAGAGTAGCCTTTGTTACTGTGGAAGATAACGCAATGGCTTTCATGCGTGCCGATGTGAACGATGATTCCAAAGCCGAGAAAATGGAGAAAAGAACATTATGGACAATTTTGGATTAAACACCGATTTCTCAAACGAAGATGAAAAAAAGCAGTATTATCTGCGTTTTATAAAACAGCTTTCTGATTGGTACAGCAATGGAAAAACTCCTGAGCTTGCCATTGAGGATATCCGTTTCTCACTGGAACTGCAAAAGCAGAAGCTCCAGTCACTTGGACTGGATATGCAGTTACAGATCCAGAAACAGGAAGGAAAAAGTAACGATTCTGCACCACTATCCTACGCCGACAACGTCTTTGTGAATTCCATCTGCGCCAAAAACAAACGTATCACCACAAGCATCCGTAATTCCCAGAAGGAGCTTTACAGCAGAACCGCAGACTGCATGATGACTGTTATCATGCAGAATTTGAAACAGGGCTGCGTTCCGACACCGGACACTGCGATGTGCTGTCCGCACTGCGGTGCGCCGTCAACGCTTGGCAGACTTGAATCCGGATGTGAATTCTGCAATACTAAATTTCTGATGGATGAACTGTATCCGAGGATCATGTATTTCTTCATCAATGACCTCGGCGATGCCGACTTTGACCAGAAAAAGCTCAAAAATCATATCGTGCACTGAAGCATTTTCTTCCTGCTGTTGTCCATTGTAGGAATGATCGTCAGAATGGTCATCGGGGAATTGGACAGCAGAAGGCTCATAATAGAAATCTAAGGCTACATTGCCGGAAGCATTATAATGGGCATACTGTTCGGTGCGGGCATTTGGTTCATTGCAAATTCTTTCGGCTCCGTCAAACTGCTCGGCAAGCAAGCCCGTGGCTTGACGAAAGCGGGAAAATCCGTGATGTTCTGCCATAAGATGCGCAATCTCGATCCTACGTTTTCAGCCGAGTATTTCCTTGACAAATCCATATCCCTTATGAAGCTCATTGTTTTCAGTGAGAATCCGCAAGAACTGACTATCTGCCAGTGCAGTCATCCGCTCCCTGAAAAGCTCCGTGAAATCGTTGATATCCGCTGCCGGAATTCCGGCATAAACAATTACAGCATCCGGGACGATGTCTGCAATGTTTCGGTCACATTTTATACCGACAGCCTGCACTACCGCAACGGCAAAGTTCTCCCGAAATCCGACAAGATCCGCATGAGTCTGCGTAAGATAATCAAAAAGCCAACCAATCTGGGATTTTCTGTCACGGCAGTCACCTGCCCGTCTTGCGGTGCAAGCTTTGATGCAGAAAAAACCAAAAACTGCACGTTCTGCGGCAATGCCTATCCGCTTGAGGAAAATGAGTGGGTAGTCACAGATATCAGAATTTGAACA
>JAAYBK010000330.1 GCA_012718885.1 Ruminococcus sp.
ACCGCCCTGTGCCTTGATGAATGTATAAGCCATACCGCCGCCGATGATGAGTGTATCGCACTTCTCAAGGAGGTTGGAGATAACGTTGAGCTTATCAGCCACCTTAGCACCGCCGAGGATAGCAACGAAAGGATGCTCAGGAACTTCAACTGCATTTCCGAGATACTGGATCTCCTTCTGCATGAGGTAGCCTACAGCAGTCTCCTTAACGAACTTTGTAACGCCTGCTGTTGAAGCGTGAGCTCTGTGAGCAGAACCGAAAGCGTCCATAACGAATACTTCGCCGTCAACGAGGTCTGCAAGCTCCTTGGAGAACTCTTCGCCGTTCTTTGTCTCTTCGTTTCCACGGAAACGTGTATTCTCAAGAACTACGATCTCGCCGTCGTTCATTGCAGCAACAGCCTTCTTAGCGTTGTCGCCTACTACTGTATCGTCAGCAGCGAAAGTTACCTTTGTATTAACGAGCTCAGCAAGTCTTGCAGCTGCGGGAGCAAGTGAGAACTTAGCCTCAGGGCCGTTCTTCGGCTTGCCGAGGTGTGAGCAGAGAACTACCTTTGCGCCGTTCTCTACCAGCTTGTTTATTGTTGGAAGTGCAGCCTGGATACGGTTGTCGTTAGTGATAGCGCCGTCCTTCATAGGAACGTTGAAATCAACTCTTACGAGTACCTTTCTGCCTTTTACGTTAATGTCTTCTACAGTGACTTTGTTTAATCCTGCCATGGGTATGACATCCTTTCGTTATAAGATACATTTTTAAGCGTTGTTAATAATATAACAACATACATTTATATTTTACACTATTTCAAGAGATTTTGCAAGCCTTTCCGGAAATTTTTTCTTTATTTCGCAGTTTTTTTTGCAAACTAATGGCAAATGCGGCCGAAAAGCCGCATTTTCTCCCACAATATTCAGTTTTCCAGCAGCTTATCCAGCTCGATCAGCAGCTTCTGCTTCATATCGGAGAGCTGAACGCCATCCGGACGGTTATCATCGCTGTACATCTTCTCCATAGGATACCACCATACAGGCCCCTTGCCGTGATTGCCGTAGTCACCAATATCTCCGTTTCTCCTTGGGTAAAGATGCCAGTGAAGGTGAGCATCCCCCATCCCCAGCAGCTCATAGTTCATCTTCTCAGCGCCGAACGCTTTCGATACAGCCTCTGCAACTACGGACATCTCCTTCATAAACAGAGCCTGCTCCCCTGATTCAAGGTGAAATAACTCCGTCTTATCGCCGTGATGCTTGTACAGGAACAACGTATAGCCATAAAAGTGCTGGTTGTCGCCTATGACCACATATCCTGTTTCAAGCTCCTTTACAAAATAAGGATTGCTGCCTTTTTTTATCATTTCAATCCTGTCGCATATCAGACACATTTGTTTCGCCTCCGAATCCAATTACAATTTGTTATTAAAGTATAATTTATGATGTTAAATCAGATATATTTACTTGCCTCTTTTATACTAAGGCTGTTCATTTTGTCCTTGTATCTGACAATAAATCCTCTGACCCACGCTGGATCAGTTTTAGAGTATTCCCTTAACGCCCAGCCGATAGCTTTATTTATGAAAAATTCATCACTGCCCAGACAATTGCAGATCATTTCTTCCAATAATCTACAGTCTGTTTTGTCCTTATAAGCCAATTGATGAAGTATTGCTGTCCTTCTGAGCCAGATATCATCATCAGATGACCATTTCAGCATAAGAGTCTGCACTCTCCGGTCTTTCAACCCTATTTCACCGATCACCTTGCATAGAAAGTCAGTCGTATCCCACCAGGATTTAGTTTTTATGTAACGCCGTATTCTTTCTGTATCTTCATACACTGCATATTTCTTCATTGCAATAAGATAATCGGAAACAAGGTACTGGAACTCCCTGTGTTCATCCTCATAGCACTTATCCAGGAACTCCCAGTCTATTTTTTTCGCTGCTTTTTCTGATCTTATGAAATCTTTGTACAGCGCTTTTCGCTCCGGCGAAGGGATACCATAAAAGTCAAACTTCTCTTTCATGTATGCAGACATTGCAGCAGCATTTTCCTTGTTTTGACAATCTTCAAACATTTTCTTTATCAGAGCATATTTATTCATTTTCGAAGTAACTCCCAAGGTCTCCATATCTATTCACTCATCGTCAGACAATGCTTTCTCTTCTGTAATCCGTGATATCGCTGCCAAGCTTTTCGTACAGCTCCGCAACAGTCATCCGCTTTTCCCTGAGCGCAAGCAGCTCCTCGTTCGTGCAGCCTATGAACTCCACAAAATTCACTCTGCCATTGGGAGTATCTATGGCGCTGACGCTGGTATCGTCAACGGTGATATAGCCTGTAAGGAGGCTGGTACGGCTCAGATCGATGCCTGTTGTCTGGCCGGTATAGAGATACTCAAAGGCGTTGAAGCACTCTCCGCTGGTGAAGGTTATCCTGGCTATCTTCTGGAAAGTGCCGCATACACAGCGCAGCTCACCCTCCTCATTCTCCGGGACGATGCAGGACTTCTTCAGCTTCATTGTGAATTCCATGCCGTAGCCGCTGACCTCCGGCACATCGCTCTCTTTTCCGAAAAGCTCGCTGAGGCCGTAAGTGACGAAGTGGTAATACTCGTCAGTTTCATATATGCTGATTCCGTTCAAAGGATCATTTCCGCCAAGCTCCCATGAGATCAGCGTACCGTAATGCTTCGGATCCTTCTGTTCCGGATATACCTTCTCAAAGGCGGCAGTTATTGCGTCCCAGCCTGCTGCCGGCGGCAGTTCCGGTACAGGAGCCTTTTCTGCCCTCTTTTTAAGTTTGTCCAACAACCCCATTCAAGCTGCCTCCTTTATATCATTTATCGAACGTTTCTAATGTACAAATATTATATCACCTGCTCCACTCTATGTCAAATACTTTACTGCAAACTGGCAGGAGCATAATAGATACAGGAACAATACGCTACGGAATTAGTACGAACTCTAAGCTACACACTCTCCCCTTTTTTCATTCTTATCAAAAAAACTGTTGCAACCGGAGCAATATCGTGATACAATAGAAGAAAAAACGGAGGACGATATAATGCCATATACATACACAGTAATCATCAACAAGGACATCGCAGATACTGGCTCTTACACCTATTCATTCCGCTCCACAAAGAAAATCAGCATGGATATACGGAAGAACCGTGCAAAGCTATCCCTCTCTATGAGTGTTTTCAAATCCTGTGAGGATTTTCTCAACAGCTACCTGTTCCGTGATGCAGCAAAGAAAATGATAATGCTGCACTCCATACTCTATGGCAGCCGTCTCGTTATGAAGTCCGTAACACTGAGGATAGATGACAACGAATATACCCTAAACAAAGCTGATGAAGGTTTCCCAAGGCTCATCACCATTCTGCCAAAGACAGGTCCTGGACTCCCGGAGGCCTGGAAGGAAAAGGAGTTTATACAATACCTCCTTACCTGCACCAAGAAAGGCGGCGAAAAGGATCAGCGTTTTTCAGCTATAGAATCTTTCCTTGCCTCAAAGGGAAAGGAGTACGAGATTGATATCTTTACAAATCTCTGGACTTCTATGAACGCTTATTATACTTATGTGGCTACAAGCTGCAATAATTACCTCGCCGGAATGATCGAGGATAAAAAAGATTTTCCCGAGCTTGCAGGAAACGATTCCGACTGCATAAATCTGCTTGTTCGTCTTATGAATAAAAATCCTGATATCCACAGAGTCGAAGTCGGCGAAAAAAGCTCTGAGATGTTCCACAAGATCGGTACTGAGGTAGTCAGTCTAAGCGATGAAGAGCTTATTAAGCTGTACGAAAAAGCCAGAGAAGAACTTACGAACGGCTCAAAAGGCAATGATCGCCTTAAAGCTAAGTTCCCGGTATTTCAGAAGCTTGCCTCAGAAAACAGTGTCGACCTTTTCTTCCTGATCTTACTTGTATTCCCATATTTATGCCGCTGTGCCTTCCTTCACGGCAAGAGGCCTACACTTCTCACCTTTTTTGAGAACGAGTATGAACAAAGATATCTCAATAAGATCAACATCATCTTAAACAGATACCTTTCAGAAATACTGACATCAACCTTTGACCCGGATGAATACGGTGCTGAATTGATAGCGGACTGCTATGCAAAAAGTTTTGGAAAAAAAGACAAAAGGAAGAAAGCCGCTAATATGCTCAAGAATATCCTGGACACATCCGACTGACCGTCAAAATTTGCCGCACAAAAAAGCCGTAAGGAAGCAGCTTCTTCCTTACGGCTGTATTTATATCTGTGTCATATCCTGTCAGCGATATCGTAGATCATCTTCTCGGTCTTCTCCCAGCCGAGACAAGGATCGGTAATGGACTTGCCGTAGATATGCTCGTCTATCTTCTGTGAGCCGTCCTCAATATAGCTCTCGATCATAAAGCCCTTTACAAGCTTTCTGATATTTTCATTGTACTTGCGGCTGCTGAGGACTTCCTTGACGATACGTGGCTGCTCGAACGGCCTCTTTCCGGAGTTGCAGTGGTTGGTATCGATGATAGCTGCCGGATTCGCAAAGCCCTTTGCCTCATACATATCGCAGAGAAGCTGAAGAGTCTCATAGTGGTAGTTCGGCATACTCTGACTGTGATGGTTCTCGTATCCTCTGAGGATAGAGTGTGCCAGTTCATTGCCCTTGGTAGATACTTCCCAGCCACGGTAGAGGAAGGTATGTCCGGACTGTGCAGCCTCAATGGAATTCATAAGCACAGCAAGGCTTCCGCTGACCGGATTCTTCATGCCTACAGGCACATTCAGTCCGCTGGCAGTAAGTCTGTGCTGCTGATTCTCAACAGAGCGAGCTCCTACTGCAACATAGCCCAGCAGATCATTGAGATAACGATGGTTCTCAGGATAGAGCATTTCGTCAGCACAGGTAAAGCCTGTCTCCTGTATAGCACGGAGATGCATCTTTCTTATGGCAACGATTCCCTTGTACATATCCGGTTCCTTGCTCGGGTCAGGCTGGTGGAGCATACCCTTGTAGCCCTTGCCGGTAGTTCTTGGCTTATTGGTGTATATTCTCGGAACGATAAGTATCTTGTCGCTCACCTTCTCCTGCACTCCTCTGAGGCGGAAGATGTAGTCAAGGACACTGTCCTCGTTATCTGCGGAGCATGGTCCGATTATAAGCATGATCCTGTCGTTCTTTCCTCTTATTACGTCAGCGATCTCTGCATTTCTCTCATTGATGACTTTCTGTGTCTCTTCTGATACCGGATACTGTTCCTTGACCTCAGCCGGTATAGGGAGCTTGCATTTGAAATCCATATTCATGTGGTATTCATCCTTTCAACCATTGAATTAAGCTTTTTTCACATTAATCATTATAGCATACTTCTCTCTCTTTTTCAACACACATCATCGAAAAAAACTGCACTTCACTTGAAAACATGGGCATAAAACTGAAAACTCCCCTTGAAACAGGAAGAAAAATATTGTATTATATATAATATAGTTGCACCAGGGAAACATCATATGCCGGCCTTTCTGTCCGGGAACGGATATCTGTGCCTCCGGCCTCTTCTCTGACTATAAATACTGAAAAGGATGATATATTATGAGCAAACTGTCTTTTCTCACAAATCTACTCGACCACGCCCCTGAGCACAGGGAATGTACAAAGTGCAAATACTACCTCTCAAAGCAGCAGTACATGGTCACTCCATGCAAAAGATGTGTCCTCAACGGCGGCAGCGTCACTCCGGAACACCTGAAAAAGCCGGAAAACTGATGATCTGATATTCATTTTGTCCACCTATCCTGCAATTTATCCTGTTGAAAATAACAAATTAATATGATAAAATGTTAATGATAACTATATCAATTATCACAAGGGATTCTATATGAAGGAGGGTCATTATGAAACGCATTTTCTCAGCGGCTGTGGCTTCTGTCATTGCCGCAATGTCTGTAGGGTATGTCCCGGAGTCTCCGCTGCCGTCTGTGGCAGCCGATGTCAGGTTCACCCACCAGGAGTGGACCGGCAAAAACGGAGCAGAGGACGTCTTTGCAGTCAACCGTGAAGCCGCCTCGGCAAACCCTATCCCCTATCAGGATACGGATTCGGCTGTGAACGCTGTATGGGACTACAACTCCCGTGAGCAGTCAGACTACTTCCAGCTCCTAACCGGCAAGGATAACGATTGGGAGCTGAATGTGGTGCAGAACGCCGAAAAGGCTCAGCCGTTCATCAACGGCGGTTTCATGAATTCAAATTACTCAGCTGCCCCATGGGACGGCTGGAAAACCGTCAGCCTGCCCGACAGCTGGACAAGCCAGGGATTCGACTTCCCTATCTACTGCAATGTCACTATGCCGTGGCAGAGCAAATACGATAATTATGTTCCTGTGCCGAGCGCTCCCACAAATTACAATCCCGTTGGACTTTACAGGAAGAAGTTCACTGTGGACGATAAGATGAGAAACGACGGCAGAAGGATATCTATCCAGTTTGACGGCGTTGAATCAGCTTACTATGTATACGTCAACGGAAAGGAAGTCGGATACAGTGAGGACACATTCAGTCCCCATAGATTCGATATCACTGACTATATAGTTGACGGCGAAAATGCCCTCGCCGTTGAGGTACACAAGTTCTGCGACGGTACCTGGTTTGAAGGACAGGATATGATCTATGACGGAGGAATATTCCGTGACGTATTCCTCGTAAGCAGTCCGTCAGTTCAGATCAATGACTACACTGTCCGCACAGAGCTGGACGATACATATACCAATGCAGAGCTGCAGATGAAGGTGGATGTTTCCAACACCACCGGAGTTGAGCGCAACGGCTGGAAGGTAAAGGTTGAGGCCTTCGACGAGAACGGAAATAACATCCTCTCCGATGATACCTACGATGTACCCAGCCTTAAAAGATGGAGCAAGGAATCAGTTTTCATCTACGCAAAGGCAGACAGACCAAAGCTCTGGTCTGCGGAGGATCCTAATCTGTATGCGCTGGTAGTAACACTCATCGACGGAAACGGACATACTGCGGAGATACTCTCTGCACAGCTGGGATTCCGTGAGATAGGATTCACCTCAACTCAGGTGGACAACAGCTACAAGGTCACTACAAAGAGCTGGAAGCCTATAACCATAAACGGAAAGCGCCTCCTGCTCAAAGGTGTTAACCGCCACGATACTGACCCATTCCACGGCAAGGCTGTTCCTCAGGAAACTATGTACGAGGATATCCGCCTCATGCAGAAGAACAATGTCAACGCTATCCGTACCTCTCATTACAGCAATGACTCCTATCTTTACTGGCTCTGCAATAAGTACGGTATGTACGTTATGGGCGAGACAAATATGGAAGCCCATGCCCTTATGAATAATAACGACGCAAAAGCTCTTTTCTATGAACTGGCTATGGACAGGACAAAAACTGCATTCCAGCGCCTCAAGAACAATCCTTCTATAGTTGCATGGTCTATAGGAAATGAAATGGCATACACCAGCAACCCAAATGATGCAGGCGGTATGTTCAGAGACATGATCTGGTACTTTAAAAATAACGACCCCACCCGTCCTGTACACAGTGAAGGACAGGGCAACAGCATGGGCGTTGATATGAACAGTAATATGTACCCCGGCTCTGAATGGCTGGGCGGTAATGCCGGAAACGGAAAGATACCCTATGTTATGTGCGAATACGATCATGCCATGGGCAACTCAGTGGGCGCACTCAAAGAATACTGGGACGTTATAAGAAGCTCAGACAATATGATGGGCGGATTCATCTGGGACTGGGTCGACCAGTCAAGAGCAGTCCCGCTGGATAAGGTCGGCGGCGGCTGGGATTATTACTCACAGCCCTATGCTCACAAGAACCTCTACGGAGAGCTCAGCAAGGGAAAATTCTTCGGATACGGCGGAGACTGGGGCGACCGTCCGAATGATAACAGCTTCTGTGAAAACGGTATCATAAGCCCGGACAGAACTGAACAGCCTGAGGCAGCAGAAGTAAAATTCCAGTACCAGAATTTCTGGTTCTCTGCCGACAGCGCTCTCCTCAGCAAGCATCAGGTAAGCGTATACAACGAAAATAATTTCGTAAACCTCAGTGACTACGATATCAACTGGTCACTGCTGAAAAACGGTGTAGCTGTAGACAGCGGAAAAACCTCTGCAAACGTTGCTCCTCTTACCAGAGGAACTGTGGATATACCGTTCAGCGTACCGGCAAACTGTCTCTCAGGCGACGAATACATCCTTGATATCTCAGTTACAACAAAGAACGCTGTACGCACCTATGAAAGCGGCGCAGAGATCGCCTATGCTCAGATACCGATCAATAGCAGCGGCACTCCCGTTAAGTACGATCACGGCTCAGGCAGCGTAAGTGTAAAGGACAGCGGCTCCGTTTATACCGTTTCCGGTGATAACTTCCAGTTCAGCATAAACAAGAGCAGCGGTCTCATTGAGAACTACGTCTATAACGGTGAAACTCTCATCCAGAACGGCCCTGCACCTAATTTCTACAGAGGCCTCGTTGAAAATGACGGTGGAAACGCAAGAAGCAAGATCTTCGATACCGCCTGGGAAAAGGCAGCAGATAAAATAAATGTCAGATCAATTGATGTTGATGATTCCGGTCAGCAGAAAAAAATAACCTCACATCTCATCCTTCCCAATGCCGGTGATACTGCTGTGGACATGATCTACACCATCAGTCCGGACGGCAGTGTAAAGGTGGATATTTCCGTTGACGCAACACATTCAGGTCTCGGAAACTTCGTAAGAGTCGGCTCTATAATGAAGCTTCCGGAAGGTGCTGAGGATGTAAGCTGGTACGGAAACGGTCCTGTTGAGACCTTCAACGACAGAAAGACCAACGGCCGTCAGGGTGTATGGAGCAATACTGTATCAGGTATGTTCTTCCCCTACATGAAGGCCGATGATACCGGAAATCTCACTGATGTAAAATGGATATCCGTAAAGGACAGCTCCAAGAAAAATTCAGTTCTCATTTCAGCAGAGGGAAAGGTGGAGGCAAGCGCACTTCACTTCACTCCCCAGGACCTCAATGCCGCAGACCACGTGTTCAAGCTCAGACCACGTTCAGAGACTATCCTCAGCGTTGACTACGGTTCACTCGGTACAGGAAGTGCTACCTGTGGTCAGGGAACACTTGAAAAATACCGTCTGCCTTCAAACAAGGTCTATAAGTGGAGCTACACCATCCTGCCGGCAGCTTCTTCAGCCAGCGGCGAGCAGCTCACAAATATTGCCGCAAAGCTCCGCTCAAACGGTGTTGTAATAAAGGATAAGAGCCAGAATAAGCTCACGATCCCTGTAAACAACGGCGCTCAGCTCATATCAACTTCCTCCGGGAACGCCCTTGTAGATTCAGTTTCGATTCCGTCATGCAGCAACCTCGAAAAGGCTGTTTCCGGTAAGAACTCCTTTACTGTAGAGGCAAATATCGTTCCTACAGGCAATCCGCAGTTCAATATGTTCGTCGGAAACGGTGACCACTCATTCGCTATGAGAACCGAGAACGGCTCCCTTGATTTCTTCATTTACGCAGGCGGCGAATGGCGTTCGCTCTACTGCAAGATCTCAACTACTGACGGCTGGATCGGCAGCAAGCATCAGGTTGCCGGCATTTACGATGCGGAGAACAATATGCTCCGTGTATACTGCGACGGAAAGATGATAGGTGAGAAGGGGACAGGTACGACCGCCGGCGTTGAAGCTTCCTCTTATCCTGTGACTATCGGTCTCTGTCCGGAGACACTGAGAGGCTCACAGGCTGAATTCTACGAGGTCAGGATCTACAGCAAGGCTCTCACGGAATCAGAGCTTGCTTCACAGAACACAAATTCTCCGGCATATGCTCCCGACAGCAGATATGTTCAGCTCTGGCTGGATTTCGATAATCTTGCAGAGGGCAGTATGACTGGCGATATCAATGCAGACGGCAAGGTAAACATCGCAGATCTTCTGCTTTTACAAAAGTACCTGCTGAACAACACCTCATTCACTTCCGAACAGCTTATCGCAGCAGATATGGATCTTGACGGTCAGGTGAATGGATTCGATATGGTGCTGCTGAGACAGACATTGCTTGAAAAAAATTGATCGGCAAAATGCTTCCGTGCATCTCCCCGTAAAGCTCATCCCCGACTGACTGGCAAACCCACTTTAACTGATAAAGGCAGGCCATAAGCTAATGGCTGATAGCTGCTGAAACCTTGACGGCGCATATGTAAGATGATATAATACCTATATCAAAGGAGGAAACTACAATGCGCTTTACAAGGTTCTCAGCAGCTATTTTCATTACTGCCGCCCTGCTTGCAGGCTGTGCCGCAGAAGGCAGCTCAGATAATTCTTCCGACACCATTAATGAGACAACAAATGTGACAGATACATCCGCTGAGGCTACAACTATTCAGGATGATAAAGCGGATACAGATACTATAAGTGAAAATCTGCCTGTGCTTTCAATCGAGACTGTAGATCAGTCCCCGGATGTTATGGACTTCGTATACCTGCCGGTATCGGAACACGTTTCCGAGGCAATCGCTTCATGGACTCCCGGCTATGATATGCCTCCGGCTCCCTATTACGAGGACTGCTCTGTAACTCTCACATCTCCTGACGGTAGCCTGCTCATTCCCCCTTCAGAGGCAAAGGTCAAGGTTCGTGGAAACTGGACAACGAACTATCCCAAAAAGCCTTTAAGGATAAAATTCAGTGAAAAGCAGGAGATCCCCGGACTTAATGAGGGAAACAGCTTCAAGAACTGGGTGCTACTTGCAGAATACAAGGACGGCTCTATGCTCAGGAATAAGGCCGCTCTCTATGCCGCAAGGGAGATACTCGGCGCAGACGGTTACTACGCCGCAGATTCAGACCTTGTTCAGGTAGTAATAAACGGCGAATACATGGGGCTCTATCTCCTGACCGAAATGCAGCAGACTGCAAAGGGCAGAGTCGATATAAACGAGCCCGAAAGGGACTATACCGGTACTGATATCGGATACTTCCTTGAATATGACGGGTATTTCTTAAACGAGGACGAGCTTCACAGATTTCCGCTTGATCTTGCAGACAACGCTCCCCTTACTCCCTATGACGGAAAGGGCGGCAGCGGTATCACTGTGCAGTGTCTTCCCGAGTCCGATTACGATGACAAGAATGCTGCCGGTATAACTATCAAGAGCGATATATACTCTCAGGAGCAGCACGACTTCATCGCTGACCGCATCAACAATACCTACCGGATAATGTACGAAGCCGCATACAACCACAAAGCCTATGTCTTCGGTGAGGATCAGAGAAGTATTTCAGAGACCTCTGAGATCACTCCTCGTCAGGCAGTCGAAAATGTTGTGGATGTCAAGTCGCTGGTCGATATGTATATCATCAGTGAGCTTACCTGCGATGCAGATATCTACTGGTCAAGCTTCTATATGGACATAGATATGAGTGCAGAGGGCAGCGGCAAACTCAGGTTTGAAGCGCCATGGGATTTTGATTCAGCTATGGGCAACCGTGACCGCTGTATTGACGGACAGGGCTTCTATGCGTCCAATATCATCCCCAGCGCAGACTCAAATGAATACTACTCCGCCAATCCATGGCTAATGGTGCTGGCATACGAGGACTGGTATCAGAATATGATAAGGGAGACCTGGACAAAGGCTGCTGACAACGGTGTTTTTGACCGCACCTGCCAGCTCATCTCCGATGACAGCACCGCTCTTGAAGAGGATTTCCGCAGGAATTACAGCAAGTGGAATAACCTCATCGACAGATCAGGCTTCGAGGAAGAGCTCTCTGAGCCGGCAAAGCTATGCTTCAGTGAAAAAGCTGCCGCAGACCAACTCCTTCAATGGCTCCAAAGCAGGATCGATTTTCTCGATTCACAGTGGCATAAGTGATATACCAGCAGATTATCTGCAAATCGGCAGATATGATAATGGCAGCCCTTCCGGCTGCCATTTGTTTTGCCCCTTTACCCAGGCAGAAATAGTCCCGGGCCGTATATCAGCTTACGATATCAGTTCTGTTTCGGTCAGCATTTGCCTCATAAGCACCATGTCATAACCGTCAAGGCAGTCATCTTCGCAAAGATCAGCGTTCTTCCAGCAGGCCATAGTCTGTGTCCTTCCAAGGAGATAATTCTGCAAGGTGACTGCATCTGCTATGCCAAAGTCTCCGTCGCCGTTGCAATCACCTTTTACTTCCTCTGCAATGCTTTCCTTTGTAAACACCTTTACAAAGGTATTTCCATGATTTTCGACTCTGGTCGAATCTGTCCAGCCGGACATGGAGTTCTCATCATAGATCATGTAATATGACGTTCCTGAACCGTCTGCGTTCCTGTCGAAAAATATTGTAGTTGAAGGCGTTATGCCGGTTTTTACAACAGCAGAAAAGGTCTGTCCTGCGGAAACACTGCACGGCTTTTCCAGCTTATATGTATGATAGCCGGCATAATGCTCAGTACCGCTCATATGCGCCAGGAGCTCGCCGTCACGGGGCTCCTTATATCCCTCATTCAAAGCGTATATGCTGATATCATAAGGCAGATCAGGCTCATGGGTAATTATCGATACCGCTGCAAGCTCCTCGTCCTTTTCTGCGGTGTAGATATTTGCATACGACCAGCCTTTATTCCTGACAGTAAACGCTGCAAAAGTTCCTCCGCAGAGCTGATAGATACCGTCATAGTTATCCGTCGGCTCCACATTATACTGTATGATATCATGGATCGACTTGTCATAATATGAGATATAGGTATAGCCGTCTATCCCGGCGGAGGTATTCGGTCCCCAGCTGTTTTTACATATCCATGCCCCGTCGCCGGGCGGAGTTTCAATGAAATTCTCCTTCGGGAAATTGTCGTCCCAACCGCAGAGACAAACTGCGTGTCCGCCTCCGTCAAGATCCTCCGGATTATGCTCTGCTCTGTAATCCCAGTCCGTCTGATAATATCCACCGTACCGGGAGTAATGCTCCGGCTTGCCGATACTGAAATAAGCCAGATGCATTGCGCCTTTTTCCATAAGGTGCTTTTTTATGTCATCACGATCCTCCGGATCGAACTGCAATGCATCCTGTAAATGAGCGACAGAAGCATAGCGCAGCGATTCATCTATCGGCCCCAGCTTTTCAATATCCGGTATATATGATGCCGGAACAACGCCCTTCCAACAGGCAAGCGTCCCTATCATCTTCCAGAAATCAACGGCTCGCTTATAGCAGTCAGTCCCGAGATCCGTTCCGTCGCCTGCCAGCGGATCGTCAGGATCATCCGGACTGCCATTGCCGAAGGTGAACCAGGAATAATGCTCCTCCGCAAGATCGATCGAAGAGTCTGCCATTCCCTGCTTTATCATATTTGATTCTATAGCTGCAATAGATGCGAAGATAACACAGCTTCCGTAATACTGCTGCTTGACCGAAGTCATAGCGTCCTCGTCCCTGAGATCGAATCTTGCAGGAAGCTCTGTTTCATTTGCGGCAGATCTGACCGGTGCGTTTCCAGAAAAAACTAAAGCAGCGGATATAACGGCAGCGGTGAGTTTTGAAAGAATATTTGTTGGTCTCATAACGGCGATCCCTCCTTGACAGATGTTGATATTTTTAAGCTGAAGAACAAGTTATAATTTATTATATCATGGGAGATTATTGAAAGCAAGCCAAAATGAAGCTATACAGGCAAATAACCGGCCAAAAATTGTCAAATTCCAGAACGTGAAGCGGCTTCCGTGAGATTTCACCCACAGAAGCCGCTGATACTTATATTATCATTCCGACTCAGAAGTTCTTTGAGTCATACTCCACCCATCTTTTATCCTTTGAAAGCTTTCCGCCGTCGAGGAAAACTGATTTTGCATCTTCATCGTCCTTCAGGAAAGCGTCAAACCAGTCCAGAGCATATTCGATATAAACTGCCGGTGAGTCACAGCAGGTAAGATGTAAGCCGTTCTTAAGGCTTGCGTATACTGCCGGAGCATTGCATTTCTTATAAGCAGGCTTTACCCAAAGAGCAGGATAAACGATATAATCATTTGTACCTGCCATAAAAAATGTAGGTACTGAAAGCTGACTTGCCTCATATCTGCTGGGGATACCGGCGATATTGAAAACGCAGTCTACATTCGGATTGAGCAATGCAGCGTTGACTGCACTCTTTCCGCCCTGTGAATGGCCTGCTGCGCCGATATTGTCAGTATCTACCTTGTTATAGAAAATGCTGTCTGCATTACCATTTTCAGCAATGATAAAATCAACCGATGCAGACTCTGATTCACCGCTTCCGCAGAAACGATCGGTATTTGCTACCACAATATATCCGCCTGCTGAGATCTGGCTGAGAAGCTCATAATAGAGCGACGGAGAAGCAAAGGTTCCGTTTCCCCATACGACTACCGGATATTTTTCATCGGTCTCATACATAGCCTCGGGGAAGAATACGATGTTGTCAAATTTCGAGCCCTCAAAACGAGCAGTGCAGACATTGTTGTTTACAACTGTTACAGAAGCAGAGCTTGATGCAGCATTAACTGTACTCAGACATACTGGTGCAGATGATGTTAAGATAAGTGCTGCTGCCATGATTGATGTGATTTTTCTTTTCATGTTACGACCTCCAGTCAGTATAATGATTAATATATAATATTAATATTGTATATTATATCATATAGCAATATAGTTCGTCAATAGCTTTACTGTAATTTCTGATAAACTTTTAGATAAAAAAACAGAGCGAACTGCAAGCATAACGCTCATATTGCAGTTATATGCCAATTATTGAGTGATGAGCGTTATAATCCTCCCACAAGGCAATTGACATATTCTGTTATATGAGCATCATGTTTTACAGGTCGCTCTGAATTATAAATACTTCAAAAAAGTTTTAAATTTCCTTTAGATATCTCGCAAGTGCATCCTGCCATGTGGGGAGAGGCTCAAAGCCGTTCTCCACAAGCTTTGACTTGTCAAGTCTGCTGTTGAACGGACGCTTTGCCTTTGAAAGGCCGTATTCAGCAGTAGTAACAGGTGTTACCTTTGTGGTCATTCCTGCCTGCTTGTATATCTCAACTGTGAAGTCGTACCATGAGATATATCCGCCCTCGTTGGTTGCGTGATAATAGCCGTACTTCTCAGTCTCTGTCATATCCACCAGCAGTCTTGCAAGGTCAAATGTATAAGTAGGAGTTCCTACTTGGTCGCAAACAACCCTCACCTCATCGTGGGTCTTGCCCACATTTATCATTGTCTTGATGAAGTTCTTTCCGTTTACTCCGAATACCCATGCAATACGCACGATGAAGTATTTATCAAGAGTATTTGCAACGGCAAGTTCTCCGTCCAGCTTCGACTGACCATATACGTTCTGCGGAGCGTAGTCCTTGCAGTCCGGCTGCCAGGGCTCTTCGCCCTGACCGTCAAAAACATAGTCGGTGGAAATATATATCATCTTGCAGTCAAGCTTCCTGCACACGTTTGCGATATTCTGTGTGCCGTCAACATTGATTGCTTTTACCTTTGGTTTGTTCTCCTCGTCCTCGGCAGCGTCAACTGCTGTCCACGCAGCACAGTGTACCACCACATCCGGCTTCACTGCCGATATTGCCCTGTCAACTGCCACTGCATCGGTTATATCAAGCTGTATATATTGATAATCTGTATCAGCGGAAGAGAGAATGTCGCTGCCAACAGCCTCATAGCCACGCTTTGCCAGCTCGTTCATCACATCATGTCCCAGCTGTCCGCACACTCCTGTTACAAATGCCTTCATAGCTCAGACCTCCGAACGGTTGCCATACATTTTCTCATAGTAGTTCTGATACTCGCCGCTGATGATTGTCTCCCACCACTTACGGTTCTCCAGATACCACTTGATAGTCTTCTTGATGCCGTCCTGGAACTTTGTCTCCGGCAGCCATCCCAGCTCGTTGTGTATCTTTGTAGGATCGATAGCATAGCGCATATCGTGGCCTTTTCTGTCCTCAACGTGGGTGATAAGGCTCTCAGGCTTGCCAAGTTCCTTGCAGATAAGCTTTACGATGTCGATGTTTTTCATTTCGTTGTGGCCGCCCACATTGTAGACCTCACCCACTTTTCCCTTATGGATGATAAGGTCGATAGCACGGCAGTGATCCTCAACATAGAGCCAGTCACGAACGTTAAGTCCCTCACCGTAAACAGGGAGAGGCTTGTCTGCCAGTGCATTTGCTATCATAAGTGGGATAAGCTTCTCAGGGAAGTGATAAGGGCCGTAATTGTTTGAGCAGCGTGAAATAGTCACAGGCAGCCCGTATGTTCTGTGGTAAGCCATAACAAGCAGGTCGGCACTTGCCTTTGAAGAGCTGTATGGACTGCTTGTGTGGATAGGAGTTTCTTCTGTAAAGAAGAGGTCAGGTCTGTCGAGGGGCAGATCTCCGTAGACCTCATCGGTACTTACCTGATGATATCTCTGTATGCCGTACTTGCGGCAGGCATCCATAAGCACCTGTGTTCCGAGGATATTTGTCTGAAGAAATATCTCAGGGTTCTCGATAGAACGGTCAACGTGTGACTCAGCTGCGAAGTTGACAACGATATCCGGCTTTTCCTCCTCGAAAAGCTTGTAGATAGCCTCTCTGTCGCATATATCTATCTTCAC
>JAAYBK010000331.1 GCA_012718885.1 Ruminococcus sp.
AACGGCGGCGGTGACGGCGGCGGCGCAGATAACGGCGGCGGTGACGGCGGCGGCGCAGATAACGGCGGCGGTGACGGCGGCGAATACGGACAATAAAACAGAAGATAAGGTGATCTATTGAGCAAAGATTTAAAACTCTGCTGTCCATGCCACTTTGGCCTGGAAAGCGTACTCAAATACGAGATAACAAAAATAGGCGGCACTGACCTGAAGGTCAGCGACGGAAAGATAAGCTTCTGCGGGGATGCAAATATCCTCGCAAGAGCTAACCTCTGCCTTTCAACGGCAGAACGTGTTCTCATCGAACTCATCGAATTCAAGGCTTCAACTTTCGAGGAGCTCTTCCAGGGCGTCAAGGCCATAGAGCTTGAACGCTTCATCGGTCCGGAAAACGCCTTCCCGGTCAAGGGCTACTCCCTCAACTCCACCCTCCACAGCGTTCCGGACTGCCAGTCCATCGTGAAGAAAGCGGCTGTGGAAAGGCTCAGCTCCAAGTACGGCATAAGCTGGTTCGAGGAGACAGGCCCGAAGGTGCAGATACAGTTCAGCATCCTCAAGGATGTGGTGACCATATACCTGGATACCAGCGGCGCAGGCCTCCACAAAAGAGGATACCGCAGAAATTCCAATGCCGCTCCTATCAAGGAGACACTTGCCGCAGGCATTGTTGACCTGGCAAGAGTAAGGCCGGAATCAATAGTCTGCGATCCCTTCTGCGGAAGCGGTACGCTCCTTATAGAAGCCGCTCTTAAGGCTCTGCATATCGCTCCCGGCATCAACAGGCGCTTTGCCGCTGAACATTGGGAGTGCTTCGACAGCAAGATCTGGCAGGAGGAAAGAAGCAGAGCTATCGACAACGTGGACAGATCAGCTGAATTCCACGGCATTGGTGCAGATATAGACGATGCAGCAGTTGCCCTCACCCTTGACAATGCCCATAAGGCCGGAATAAAGTCAAGACTGGACATAAGGCAGGCTGATATTACTGAATTCCGCCAGCCGGAGGATTCCATTGTGATATGCAATCCGCCATACGGTGAAAGACTGCTGGAGCTTCGTGAGGCAGAGGACATCTACAGAAAAATGGGAAGAGTCCTCGGTAAGGGCGGCAGCAGACAGAGCTACATCATCTCCCCTCATGAGGAGTTTGAAAAGTTCTTCGGCACAAGCGCTTCACGCCGCAGAAAGCTCTATAACGGCATGATAAAATGCCAGCTATATATGTATTTTTAGGAGGAACTATGGATATAGTACTTCTCATCATGGGGACGATCATTATCGTCCTCATGTTTGTTTTGATAATAAGATCAGACGGAAAGAATAATGATTTCAGTGCCGAGATCGACAGACTGAAAAGCGAAAACGCTGCCTCCGACAGACAGCTCCGTGAGGAAGTAGCCTCCAGCGTTCAGAGCAGCGTCCGCAGCCTTGGGGAAATGCTTGCCTCCGGACAGAAAAGCTCCTGCGATGCCATGAACAGCCAGCTCACTCAGCTTGAAGCCCGTCTCCGCACCCTCGAAGCTAACAATGAGCAGAAACTGGACGCCATGCGCTCCACTATCTCACGCCACCTAACCGGCATACAGGAGGAAAACCACCGCAAGCTAACTGAGATACAGTCCGCTGTAAACGAGAAGCTGGAAAGCAAGATGACCGAATCCTTCCGTCTCGTAAGCGAAAGACTGGAACAGGTCTACAAGGGACTTGGCGAGATGCAGACCGTGGCCGCCGGTGTAGGCGACCTGAAAAAGGTGCTCTCCAACGTCAAGAACCGTGGAATCCTGGGGGAGATACAGCTTGGAGCAATACTTGAGGATATCCTCGCTCCGGAGCAGTACGACACCGATACCGCCACTATTCCCGGCAGTACCAACCGTGTTGAATTCGCAGTAAAGCTCCCGGGCAGCAGCGATTCCGGACATATCTACCTGCCCATAGACTCAAAATTCCCAGGCGATACCTACTCCGCACTTCAGGACGCTGTCGAATCCGGCGACCAGAACAGTGTGACCGTTGCAAGAAAGGAACTTGAATCTGCTATAAAGAAGGCTGCAAAGGATATCCATGACAAATATGTACAACCGCCATATACTACCGGCTTCGGCATAATGTTCCTCCCCTTCGAGGGACTTTACGCAGAAGTCGTCAACAGCGGCCTTATGGATACACTCCGCAAGGACTACAGTATCAGCGTATGTGGCCCATCAACTATGGCGGCAATGCTCAATTCCCTGCAAATGGGCTTCCGAACCCTGGCTATCCAGAAAAAAAGCAATCAGGTATGGGAGATACTGGGCGCTGTCAAGTCCGAATTCCAGAACTTCAGCAAGGTGCTGGAGGACACACAGAAGCATATCAAGAAAGTGGACGATGACCTGGAAAAGCTGGTCGGCGTCCGCACAAGACAGATAAACCGTAGGCTCAGTGCCATCGAGAGCGCTGAGGCTCCTGATATTGAGGACTGACCTGCGGATATAAGGTGATACTATGAATCTCAGACTAAGACGCACCCTGCTCAGCCTGTTCTTTCCGAACCGCTGCCCGGTATGCGGCGAGATAATCGGCGCACAGCAGCGTTTCTGCCAGGAATGTTCGGACAAGCTCTCTCCATTTGAAGACGACTTCCGTCCGGAAAACACCTCCAGCTTCACTGCCTGCTACATATACGACGAGAACGTGATACCGGCAATAAAGCTTCTGAAGGACGGTGTATGCGGCAATGCTGACTTCGCCTTCGGACAGGCTCTCGCAGATAAGCTCCGTGAAAAAGGCATTGCCGGACAGTTCGACCTGCTGATCCCTGTGCCAATGACCGACAAAGACAAACACAGGCGCAGTTTTAATCAGTCCGAGCTGCTCTGCCGTATCATCGGCAGTGAGCTTGACGTACCGGTTTGCAGCAATGCCGTAAGAAAGATCCGCAAAACTGTCCCACAAAAAGAACTCAGCCGGGAGCTCCGCATGATAAACCTCAAGGGCGCTTTCACTGCCGATCCGGATACCATTAACGGAAAAAGAGTTCTGGTGGTGGATGATATCTGTACCACCGGCAGCACTATCTCCGAGGTGGCCGCCGCTCTTCTATGCGCCGGCGCTTCCGAAGTCCATTCCGCCGCCTGCTGTAAAACGGCCCGTAAATAATGACCGTTCACCTGGCTGGTGTTCGGGAGACATACCTATCATTGAGGGAACCCCTTTTGAAAAAGGGTTCCTCTGACGGAGACGGTCCCCTCTGTCACTGCGTGACATCTCCCCGCACCGCGGGGAGTCACCCTCAAACACCCTTCCTAAAACTTTCAGTTTTAAATTTTCCCCAGATAGGGCGCACGCAAGTTAAAAAGCCCATGTAGTAATACATGGGAGCGCCCTATCTGGGGAAAATTTTAGATTTAAAGTCTTTGGAAAGGGGTTCGGGGAAGAACCTTTCCTCAGAAAGGTTTTCCCCGAGTGATAAGTGTATCTTCCCGAACACCAGCCAGGTGAACGGTCATTAGTCATTTTTACCGAGCAGGAAGCGGCTTATTGAAACTATGTCGGCCACATTCACATCGCCGTCCCTGTTGAAGTCGGCATTCTTTGAAAATTCGCCGTTCAAAACAGCCATACGGATCAAGGTGAAATCAAATCCGTCGATGATACCGTCGCCGTCCATATCTCCGCACATTCCCTCATTCTTTTTCTGAGGGTAGATATTGCCAAAGACATTCAGCGATGAAAGAGGATTGCCGTAGAAATCGAACATTGCCTGATTATCGAAACCGGAGCCGCCTGCTGAGGTCACGTTTTTATCATATCCGGCAGCATAGTCGGAAGTCCAACCGATACCCGCCTCATTCCAGAGGCGTTTCTGTTCGTCAGATGAAAGGTCAGGCAGTCCCAGCCATGCAGGCTCCCAGTAGAACACGCCCAGGCCGTGCTTTCCGGTCTGTGAAACGGCTCTGAACACATCTGTCAGGCACTTCGCCTGTCCGTCAACTGAAATATCGTAAGCAAAGGGCAATGAGGCATTTGCGGTGGAAACGTCATTGTGGTAAGCATCGCCCTCTTCATTGGTATACGGATAGGCAGTCTCAGCAACCATTACATATTTATTGTACCTGTCGCCAATAGTCTTTAAAACGGAGGTAAGATTTTCCAGGTCGCCGTGCCAGTAAGGGTAGTAAGAGGTCGCAAAAATGTCATAATCCAGGTGACATTCATCCATAACCTTTGCGTACCACTCGTAGTGACCGGAAGCAGGATTCGGGAAATGATGGGCGATAAGGATGTTCCGGTCGAAGTCTCTTATGGCCTTGTTTGCGCTGGAGAAAAGGTCACAAATCTTGTACATATCGTCCTCGCCGCAGAAGAGACAGCTTGTCTCGTTTCCCACCTGCACCATGCCTATTTCAGCGCCTGTCTTCGCAATGGATTCAACGACCCATGAGGTCCACTTGTAAATCTCGCTCTTCAGTGTCTCATGGTCGTGTTTAGCCCAGTATTTCGGGCGTGTTTGTCTGGAAGGATCTGCCCAGAAATCGGAATAGTGGATATCCACCAGCAGCTTCATCCCGTATTTTGCAGCTCTTTCAGCAATGAGCTTGGCATTTTCCAGGTCGCAATTTCCTCCGCCGTAGGTATGTCCCTGATCGTCATGGGGCTCGTTCCATATCCGGACACGGATATAGTTCACGCCGTGGTCAGAGAGAGTGCGGAAGATATCCTGTTCCTGACCGTTTTCGTTGTAGAACTTAACTCCGGCCTTTTCAAGGGATATCACTGACGACACATCCACGCCACGGATAGGCTCGCCGCCGTTGAATGATGGATCAATATCCTTGTACCAGACTTCCTGCTGCGGAGCTGCCTGGCACGAGACTTCTCTTTCTGCCGGAGCATTCACTGTCGTGAGGGTAAGCAGTGCAGCTGCGGTAAATGCAGTTAGCTTGTGCATAATCATAGTTTAAACTCCTTTATATATTTATCACTTCAGCGGTCAAAGCCGGTGAGGTGAAATTTTTGTTTGTCAGTCCGCCCTCGGTGTTTTCTTCTATAATAGATTATACATTCCCCTGACTGATTTGTCAATATAATAATTATACTTATTCACGATATGCTAATGAATAAGCTGTACAGAAATGATATAATATAAGTATAGCTTTTTCAAGGAGGTATTTTATGACTGCAAAAGAAGAGTTCATATCGATATACAATGAGAATATCAAGCGCAAGGGAGCTGATAAGCTTCTGGAATACCTGCTTAAGTCAGATTTCTTCACTGCCCCAAGCAGCACACGATTCCACGGCAGCTACGAGGGCGGTCTTGTACAGCACAGCCTGAATGTATACCACTGCCTCAAGGACTACCTTGCCCGGCCAAGGACAAAGGAGCTATACGGCATGGACTATTCAGAGGAAACCATTGCACTTGTTGCACTTCTCCACGATATCTGCAAGGTGAATTTCTACAGTGTGGACTACCGCAACAAGAAGAATGATGAGACCGGTGTATGGGAAAAGGTTCCGTATTACACTATAAATGACACTCTGCCCTACGGACATGGTGAAAAGTCGGTATACATACTCTCGGGATTTTTCTACGGTGAGGACAGACTTACCCGTGAGGAGGCATTTGCTATCCGGTATCACATGGGATTTTCCGGTATCGAGGATAAGAATTCCATAGGAAAGGCGCTGGAGATGTATCCGCTGGCGCTGGCACTGAATGTGGCGGATATGGAGGCTTCTTATTACCTCGAAGGAAGCAATAAATAAGCAGTTTTTCATGTCGGTCAAGCCGAGGGAAGAAATAAAAAACGTTCGTCCGGATTCGCTTTGCTGTCCGGACTGCTTCTTAGGAGGGACGCTGTCCCTCCTCGCACACCTCCCTGCCAGAGGATTAACAACCCTCTGGACTCCCATTTCTTACCGCCTTCGGCGTTTTTATATTTTTGTTTATAATTTGCATAAAGGAGTTTTATATGAATTGGTACGATAACGCAATAATCTATCACATTTACCCTCTCGGATTCTGCGGTGCCCC
>JAAYBK010000332.1 GCA_012718885.1 Ruminococcus sp.
ACCCTCTCAGCTCAGCATACAACGACGAAAACAGGCGAGTATATTATAGGGAGCATTACTCTGACAAAGATACCCCTTCAATGTACGATGCAGTTTCGGAAATGGCATATAACAATTCTTCAAAAAACGATCCTTCAAGAATGGTAACAACTCATCTCGGGGATGAGTTGAATCTTCCGCCTGATCATAGCTTGCAGGACTACTGGGATCTGATCTGGCAAGACGTCATTCCCTTCATAGAAAGTACACAGGAATGACAGTTCCACCCAAATCATAATATATTGCCCCTGCCATAAGTTTCACACTTATGGCAGGGGCATTTCATGTTCAGCGGTTCTCCACTTCTTTTTTTATACTTTCGTATGCAGCTCCGACCTCATCGATCATAAAGCCTGCTGAATCAAAATTATAATCGTCAAGCTTGAATGATACAGTCTGCCGCTGCTCTCTGCATTCATAGGACAGAAGCTGTCCTTTAAGAGTAATGAGGATAGTATATGTTGGAAGTGAATATCTATCCTTCTCATTTTTCGGTCCTATAATTATCTCGGTATTGCCGTCTGCTTCTCTTTTTTCAACTGAATAGCCGGGGGGGGAATCCTCAGAAACGGTTACATCTGACAGAGTTTCTTCAAGATACTTGCAAATATAGATATAATGATATCCAGGCGACGGAATTGAATCATCGATTATGTAGCTGCACAGGCCTATGAAATCAGTTTTCCCTGTGGCTTTATTCACCATCCTTACAGCAGAATCATCATGGCCGTTCATAGCGATCTCAACCTTTCCGTCTATAAGGTCAGGATAATTATATGTTCCCTCGCCGTTCATGTACATCTTTTCGTTTACGGCATCAACATAGAGATATCCGGTCATAGATTCAACTACTCCTGAGTCATCCTTGGTTTCATATGTGTAGTGCGCTTTCAGGTTAATATAATCAGTCATTCCGCTGCATATCAGTTCAGCCACTTTTGAGCCTTCACACATGACCATATTCTGATCGATTATCTCTTTGAGCTTTTCAACATTGTCCTCGTTTTTCAGCTTGAAGCCGCCCTGATCATCGATACTGATGTATCCGTCAGGGTAAATGCGTAAGTTGCTGCCGTAGAACAATTCTCCCGGTCCTATTTCGTAGTAGCCATTGGTGATATGTTCGCCGTCCTCTTCGTAATGACCGGTATTGCTGTCGATCTCCTCGCCGTCGCAGGCCACCCATTCCAGTGCAGCCAGTCCGTTCATAATAGCCTTTGCGTCAGGCACGGAATAGTATCGGCGCTTCCGGTCAAAATTATTATCCATAGAACCTTCAAACCACCGGGCGTAATCTTCACTTTCATACTTTTTAAGCAGAGCTGTCGGATCATCACTCCTTTCAAAGTCAAGCCCCAGTTCTTTCACCTTTTCTCTGAACGTTTCAAGGTCAGCGTCATTTTTCAGCTTGTAGTCAACAGAATAGCCCTTATGAGTGCCTCCCAGGAAGCCCTCTTCACTCAGTCTCAGCATTCCATATATGCTATAGTAATTCTTCTGATCGAATCCGTCTGCTCTTACCCAATCAAAGCTGCTGATAATGCTGCTCAGCTTCTCCTGGTCAGGAGTTGCACAGGGCACTGATGTACTGCCGCTCCACCTGAACGATGACATATTCGAGCTGGCATAGTATGCCTCAAAAACAACGTCCTCTATCTCGCTCTTAGAAACAGTATCCCAGCCCTGTACATCATGCTCGTCTATGGAGTACCTCTCCAGAAAGTCATGGAATATCTTTTCCCCGTCATCAAACCAGTAGCAGCATTCCTGCTCCTCATCGCCGGTCTTATCTGTCCACACACAATAGCCGTTGGAATACATATCGCAGTATATGACACTTCCCCCGCTGCCCGGATAGAATTCAAACTCCAAGCTCTTCACAGTCTTAGCGGAAATAAGATCCATAGCCTTGTTTTCCATGCCCAAAGCATCCATGTAGTCAAAGAAGTCCTTTTTACATTCACTGTCTCCCGGCATACGAAGCGTGTCCTCTACGTTATCAAATGTACGCACATGAACCTTCATTATACAATTATCCTTGTAAGCCCTCAGCTTTCCGTATATGGAATCATACTGCTTTACATCTTCAACATATTCGCTTTCAGAGGAACTGTCGCTGACAGCGATATTGTTATTGTCACTGCCCATCAGCCTTGAGAAGCAGTACGCTCCCCCAGCCACAGCGCCTCCGGCTATCACCAGTGTCACAGCAGCGGCAAGAAGTTTTTTCCGTGCAGTTCTGTGGTATATCTCAACGCCGGATACTTCCGCAGTATCCTCATGACTGCCGGAAACCGCTTTGCTTATATCATCGCCGCCGGCCTCATGTATAAGATCCTCGTCTATCATGCTCATGGCTTTCATAAAGTCATTCTTATTCATAATCATACCCCTCCTTCTTAAGAAATGCCTTCAGTTTTTTCCTTGTACGGAAAAGATACGTAGCAACTGTCC
This sequence comes from Ruminococcus sp., assembly GCA_012718885.1. Classification (GTDB taxonomy): domain Bacteria; phylum Bacillota; class Clostridia; order Oscillospirales; family Ruminococcaceae; genus Ruminococcus. The sequence continues at coordinate 2,494 of JAAYBK010000332.1, forward strand.
TCTCCTTCAGTGAGAAGCGCTTGGCAATGTCTGCAACAGGATCGCCGTATGTGTAACGGCGCACGAATACCTTTCGCTGCACTTCATCCTGAGTCCGCAGGAAACGGCTGATAGCATCTGCCAGATCGGTAAGTGTGATATTTTCGTCCGGAGTTGCCGGAACGCAATCCGATATCTCGTCAAGGGATACGGTATAGCTGCTGTCACGCTTTGCAGCAGAGTTATATTCCAGTCTGTTAATAGCAATATTTCTCACTATCCTGCAAAGATAGCTCTTCAGGTCAGCCGGACTTGCCGGAGGGATACTGCTCCACACCTTGTAGCAGGCTAAATTCACGCACTCCTCCACATCCTCTGACTGAGAAAGAACATTCCCTGCGATATAGGTACACAGGCGCTCATACTTCTGCCTGAGCTCACTGATAGCGGATTCATCTCTCTGACGTAACAGTTCGATAATTGCTGCGTCATCCATATGATCGACCTCCTTTCTGAGGCTCTGACGTCCTCTGTATATATAGACAGACATTTGAGGAAGGATATTTCACTTTATGGAAAATTATTCTTTTTTAGCAGGATTATTTAAGCCGGAAAAATTTTGAAGTACGGCTATGACTCTGGCTTTTTCAATAATATTAACATTATACCACACAACATCCTCATTTACAATATCGGCAAGATATGTTATAATAGAATAAGCTTGGGAGCGGTCTGAGCTCCCCCAACACACTAATCAAAGCTTTCAGAAGGAGAAAATGATGCATATTTTACAAAGCTGCGCTGAGTGCTTATACGAGCGCCAGAAAAACAAGACCGATAACGCTGAATATCTTGCGGAGATAAAAAGTCTTCTTGACAACAGGAAGGAGACTGATACAAGCCCGTATATGGTATATCTTTTCAACAAGGCACACCTGAAATACTTCGGCAAAGGCGCTGATTACAGTGATATAAAGAAACAGTACAACGACCTTGTACTTTCAATAGAGGACAGCCTCCGCAGCGAGATCGATTCAGCGGAGGATCCCCTTGCAAAGGCACTTATGATGTCAAGGATAGGAAACTATATCGACTTCGGTGCAATGAACAGCGTTGACAGCGACGAGTTTCTTTCACTGTTCCGGAATACGGAAATGCGTGAGGATGACGCCGTGACCTACGAGCGTTTTCTACGTGACTGTGCCTCCGCAAGATCATTCCTGCTGATATGTGATAACTGCGGCGAGATAGTCCTTGACAAGCTCATGCTGGAGCAGCTCAGGGCAAGATTTCCTCAGCTCACTGTCAGGGCAATGGTGCGTGGGGGAGACATCCTCAACGATGCAACAGCCGAGGACGCAGCCTACGTGGGGCTTGACAAAGTGGCAGAGCTTATCACTAACGGCGAGGCTATTGCAGGCACCGTATACGAGATGCTTCCCAGCCAGGCAAAAGAGGCACTGGACAGCGCTGATGTGATACTTGCAAAGGGACAGGGCAATTATGAATCCATGTCCGGTCAGGGCAGAAAGGTTTTCTACGCATTTCTCTGCAAATGCGAACTGTTCACAAATCGCTTCAACGTTCCGAAGCTGACCGGAATGTTCATTTACGAGGATAATTAAGGAGAAACAATATGGAACTGAGAACGCTGCCCCGGTATTCGGCGGATAAGCTTATCGCTGACGCAATAAATGAAGAGGCCTTCCCCGAATGTGAAAGGAACTCCCTGGACAGTCTATATGCTTCCGACACAGAAGAAAGGCTTGATATGCTTGGGATATACGAGGATGAAAACATCGTCGGTTTCTTTACCGTCCGCATATTTGAAAACATCCGCTATCTGGCCTATTTTGCAGTCAGTCATGACAAACGTTCCTCAGGTATCGGCAACAAAGCACTTCAGCTTCTGAAGCAGCGCTATCCCGGAGCACAGATCGTAACAGAGTTTGAAGCTCCCGATGAAAACTGCAGCAATAATTCCCTAAGACTTCGCCGGCGTGATTTTTATCTCAGGAACGGCTTCTGCGAAACAGGCTGGTACAGCTTCTATGACGATACCGAATTTGCAATAGCCTGCACAGACAAAGATTTCGATAAAGCGGCCTTTGAAAAGTTCACGAATCACCTGAGCTCCATCGTACCAGACCATATCCCCAAGCTCTATATGAAATAACCATCCCCTGCACAGTATACATAAACAGAAATGCTTCCGGTATATGTGTGATACTCACATAGCAGTTATACGTTAGGTATTGAGGGAAACCCTTTTGAAAAAGGGTTCCTCTGACGGAGGCGGTCCCCTCTGTCACTGCGTGACATCTCCCCGCACTGCGGGGAGTCACCCTCAAACTCCCTTCCTAAAACTTTCAGTTTTAAA
>JAAYBK010000333.1 GCA_012718885.1 Ruminococcus sp.
ACTGCGGTAACCTTCGGCTCAGTTATCAGCTGTATCGGTGCAGAGGGTTTCCTCGATTTTTTGTTCGTTTCGTCGATGTTCTTGGCGCAGGATCTTCCGGCTATTATTATAAGAATCGCTGATATAACAGCGATAAGCAGACCTAACGCTCTTCTGCTCTCCATATTCATCTCTCCTTCCGGAGCATTGCTCCGACTGTGATGTGTGTCATTTTTTATATTATACTTTTTTTTCAAATATTTGTCAAGCGAATACTGCACATCAGGATAAGAATAGCCGACACCATTTCAGTGCCGGCTTCTGACATTCTGACCGCATATTTTTATTTCATCAGGCCGCCTTTGTCCTGACTGCCGGGCTGCTCTTCTTCCTGTCCATGCTGTCTGCTGCAAGGAAGGTTATGAATACTGCCAGCGAGCATAATATCATCATCAGCAGAGGAGCTCCGCCCAGGTGGCATTTGTCATCCGGGAAGCCGTCGTCTATGTACGTGCTCCTGAGGTATATAGCGTCAACAAAGCTTATTATATATGCGAAAAGCGGGAACATGAAGCCTATGCCCATATACTTTGCCGCTTCAGAGAAACGCCTTTTTATCACCTTTGCCGCTGCCATTGCTCCAACAAACAGCACAGCAATAAACATCAGCATCACTATTATCATTGAAACGGCTGTAAGCTTATCCATGTCCTCAAAGAAGCCGCCCATTCCGTTGTCCATGAAATAGCGGTATCCCATGGAATAGCTTATCCCGGTGTAAACTGTTTCCGGAGTGTTCTCGTAATGCAGTCTCACTATGTTGAAGAATATTGTACCGAAAGCACTTACCAGCAGGAGCAGCATCACTGTCATGGAGAACATTACTCTCAGCCCTGCCCGTCCTCTTACCGGAGACTGCGTCCTTTCAGGAGACTTCTGTACCGGCGGCACGAATCTCCTCTCAGGCTGTCTGTATCCCATTGCAGGTGCAGAGAGCTCCTGCTCATGCATATCGCTTTCAGCCGAATGATGTATAGTTACTCCGCAGTTAGGACAGAACTCAGCATTGCCAAGCACCTGACTGCCGCAGGTCTTACATCTCATATCATCACCTCATTATCCTATCTTTTCCATTCTCAGCTCGGAAAGAGTAACGTTGGAGTAATCCTTTCCGCCTATCTGAACGGCTATCTCCGCAGAGGCATCATCAGTGTCACAGGTAAATTTCCTTGTGTAGAACGAATCCTCACCGGTACCGGTGGTTATACCGCTGAAATATGTCCTGCTGCCGTCCTTGCTCCTTACAAGGACCGGTATCTCCATTCCATCCGGAGCCTTTATCCTGAAGGAAAGCTCGTACTCTCCGTCCTTTTTCAGGCCTATCGGAGATATCACAGCCTCGATATCGTCAGGCTCAGTGCCCCCTGTTACCGTGTTCATCCAGAAAGACCTGTTATAGTCGGAGAAATACGATGCAGCATTTGCACCGGCCTTTTCATCGCACTTCATTTCGTATACAGCCTCTGCTGCAACATCCAGGCCTATCTGGTCGGATTCGATGCCAAGTGCCTGGCAGATCTTATCTGCAAGAACACAGGCACTTCTACGCTGTGTACCCTCATTCGGATGCCAGTCCGAGCCGAAGCCGTCAGCCTGTGTATGTGTGACAGACCAGTAGCAGCTTATCCGCTGGTCGCCAGTTTTACGCTTGAAATCCGCAACAGCTTCCTCAATGAGCGGATATTCGTTTTCAGCGCCCATTGTTCCCACTGTGCAGATTATATATGCGTCAGGATTCTTCTCCCTGACAGTCTCAAGGAACTCCTCATACTTCACAGTGAATTCCGGAGAACGGCTGTCGAAATCCTGATCTATATAGCTTGAATCGTTGGTGCCGAGATTTATCACAACAACGTCGTTTCTGACAGATGAAAAATCCCAGGGCACACGATAATTTATCATTTTTCCTATGTATTCATAGCAATCCGGAATCAGCGAGCCTTCATTCTTTGATCCGGTGGTATAGCCGGAGATAATACCGTAGCCGCTGTAGCATACCGCACTGTACTCGGCGTTCAGCTTCTGGGCAGCAATGTAAGCATATGACTTCATGAAGTTCTCTGTGGTCGTCTTGAACTGCTCGTTCTGGTCTGCGCCTTCAACACCGTATGCACAGGTTATGGAATCGCCTATGAACTCGATATGCAGTTCCTTCTCCGGAGTCGGGAGCACCGGGAACATACTTGTAGAATCCGTTCTTATCTGCGAGATACCTATCGCTCCGTTGTTCGC